>JAHEEL010000003.1 GCA_024640745.1 Actinomycetes bacterium | reverse complement strand
TACCGAAGATGACCATGTCCCCGGGCAACACGCCGACGGCGGCCCCGAGCTCCACCGCCTCGCCCAGGCCGACGAGATGGGTCGACGCCGACCGCCAGGCTGCAGGCACGCCGCGAAGCCCGTCGATCCGGTGCACCGAGCCGGGCACGCCGCCGGAAACGATGGCATCAACGACAACGGCCCGATCCCGTCCCCGCCACGTCTCGAGCAGGTGGGTGGCGTCGCCCACCGACTCGACGAGCGCAACATCGTCCGGGACACGACCCGCGAGGCGGTCGACAACGACCGGCCCCGCGGCGTCATCTCCCATCACGCGATTGCCGACGCCGATGACGACGACGTCAGTCACGCTCGACCGTGAGGTCGAGGAAGTGCGTGGCACACGAGATACACGGGTCATAGTTGCGGATCGACTGCTCGAGCACCCACGACAACTCCGGGTCGGGGAGATCGAGATGCTGCTCGAGAACGAACCGAAGGTCTGATTCGATCGTCAACTGGTTCTGTGCGGTCGGCGGAGTGATCTGCGCATCCTCGATCGTTCCGTCCTCCGACAGCCGGTACTGGTGGTAGAGCATGCCGCGCGGTGCCTCGGTGGCACCGTGACCGACACCTGCCCGGGTCGTATACGGCACGTACGGCTCGGCCGGCTCCTCATACGCGTCGATGATCCGCAGTGCTTCCTCGATCGCATAGAGCGTCTCGACGCTACGCACGATGATGCTCTTGAACGGGTTGTTGCAGACCGGCCCAAGCCCGGCAGCAATCGCCGACTCCTGTGCCAGCGGCGTCAGCTTGTCGAAGTTGATGGCGTAACGGGCAAGTGGCCCAACGTGATAGGCACCGCGGCCTCGCACGCGCGAGTGCAGGGCGTTCGAGCGTTCGACGTGCTCCTCGGTGAAGAAGTCGTTGAACTCGGAGACCGGGATGTCGATGCCCTTGCTCGATGCGATGTTCCCCTCACTGAACGGGTATTCGTCGGGATGACACACCGAGACGTACTCGAAGTCCAGCTCGGCCTCCGGGAACGTGAATCCACTCGTCCACCGAATCGTCTCGACGGCCGCGTCCTTCGCCCACTCGAGCTCGGGAACAAGGGCCTCGAGCTCCCTCTTCATCGGTGTGCGGTAGAAGCCGCCGACGCGGACGTTGATCGGATGGATCTCCCGCCCCCCAAGAAGCGCGACGAGGTCGTTACCGGCCTTCTTCATCCGGAGCCCGCGTTCGACGACCTCGCGATGGTCCGCAGCCATATGGATTCCGCTCTCGTACCCGAGGAAGTCCGGCGCGTGCAGGAGGTAGACATGGAGCACGTGGCTCTCGATCCACTCTCCGCAGTAGATGAGCCGACGCAACTCTCGCAACGGCCCGCCGACGGTGAAGCCGAATGCGTCCTCCATCGCATGCACCGAGCTCATCTGATAGGCGATCGGGCAGATGCCGCAGATGCGCGCCGTGATGTCAGGAGCGTCGGTGTGGGGTCGGCCCCGCAGGAAGGCCTCGAAGAAACGGGGTGGTTCGAAGATCGAGAATTCGACGTCCTCGATCTGGTCGTCGACGACTTTGACCCGCATCGAGCCTTCCCCTTCGACCCGAGCCAGGTACTCGACCGAGATCTCCCTCGCGTTCGTCATCGCGCACCTCCGATCTCGATCAGCGCCTCACGGCGGTCGCTCTCCTTGCGGAACGCCTCAGCCCAGGCGTTGAACCCGCGCAGGGAGTTGACGATCTCTCGATTCGACAACCCCATCCACTCGAAATGTCCCGCCAGCGACGCCGCGTTCGCGCTCTCCATCGGACCGAAGCAGCCATAGCACCCCCGGTCGTAGGACGGGCACAGCGCGCCGCACCCGGCTTGCGTGATGGGCCCCAGGCACGGGGTCCCATGCGAGACCATCACACACGGATTTCCTTTGGTCTTGCACTCGACGCACACGCTGTAGGTCGGGATGTTCGGACGGCGTCCCTGTAGGAACGCAACCAGCACCTCGAGCAGCTGGTACTTCGAGATCGGGCAACCGCGCAGTTCGAAGTCGACCTTGACGTAGTCCGAAATCGGCGTCGACTCCTGCAACGCGTCGATGAACTCCGGATGGGCGTATACGTAATTGTTGAAGTCGTCGACGTCTCTCCAATTCCGCAGTGCCTGGATCCCACCGGCCGTTGCGCATGCGCCAATGGTGATCAGCACCGTCGTCTCGTCGCGGATCTGCATGATCCGCCTTCGATCGTGAGGTGTGGTCACCGAGCCCTCGACGAGCGTCACGTCGTAGGGCGGCGGCAAGACCTCGCGCGATGCCTCCATGAAGTTGGCGATCTGCACGACGCCCGCAACGGCGAGCAGCTCCTCTTCGAGATCGAGGAGGCTCAGCTGGCACCCGTCGCACGAAGCGAACTTGTGGACCGCGAGTTTCGGCAACGCCATGTCAAACCTCCCTGATCCAGCACGAGCCCGCCATCTGGGCGCAGGTCATCACCGGACCGTCCTTGCAGATGAAGAAGCGGCCGAGCTGGCAGTGCCCACAGAGACCGATCCCGCATTTCATATTGCGCTCCATCGAAACGTAGAGCCGGTCGTCGCTGAAGCCTTTGCGCTCGAGCTCTTGAATCGTGAACCGCATCATCACCTCGGGACCGCAGACGTAGGCCACGGCAGCATCGGGATCGAACGACGAACGTCCGATCAGCGACGTGACGACGCCGACGGGCCCGCGCCACGTCTGCTCTGCCTGGTCGACGGTGATCAGCACTTCCAGATCGAACCGGCCCCGCCACTCTTGGAGCTGATCGGCAAACAGAAGGTCACGCGGTGACCGGGCGCCGTAGAGCAGCGTCACGTTCCCGTAGCGGTCGCGATGGTTCAGCACATCGAGCACCAACGGTCTGACCGGCGCGAGACCGATCCCACCGGCGATGATCAGAACGTCTCTTCCTTCTCCCGCCTTCGTATCCCACGCCGTGCCGTAGGGGCCCCGGAGGCCCACGAAGTCCCCAGGGACCTTTGCCACCAGAGCGTCGGTGACGGCACCGGCCGCCCGGATGGTTTGGACGATCCGCGTGGCGTCGCTCGGATCGCCGCTGATCGAAATCGGCACCTCGCCGATTCCGAAGGCGTAGAGCATCGTGTATTGCCCCGGGAGGAAGCTCCAGTCGCTCCCCGGCGGCTCGATCTCGAGTGTGTAGGTGTCGGGCAGTTCGCGCTCGACCGAAAGAATCCGACGCGCGGTCGGACGCATCACGGGAGCCGGTGGCTTAGCGGAAAGTTGAATAGACATCGAGCAGTTGAATCCTGAGTGCTTGCATGCGATTGACGATGACTTCGGTGAATCGGCGCATCATGGTGTATCCGAGTTCCGGATCCGCCAGGGAGATCTTCTTGAGCTTCGGCCCATCGAACTGGACCGCCTTCACATCGGTCTGCACGTTGGCATCGAAGTTCCATCGATAGGGCGGATACATCCACGACCAACCGACGAACTCACCCCTGTGCAGTGTCTGGATGATCTTCGATCCGTGTTCCTGCGTCCGAAGAGTGAGCGCAACGTCACCCTCGAGGATCAGGTACGTGTAGCGTGCCGGCCCCCCCTCGACGAAGATCACGCTGCCTTCGTCGAAGGAGACCAGCGCCGCCGACTTGGCGACCGCCCGCACCTGCTCGTCGGTCATCCCTGCAAAGAACGGTTGATTGACGAGCACGTCGAATACTTCGCTCATTCGGTTCCCTCCTTGGCGCTCGATGCCCCGACAACGACACGGCGAACGTCCCGTTCGCGAATCGCCGCCGCCTCCTTGGTGATATCGATACCGACCGGGCACCACGTGATGCAGCGGCCACATCCCACGCACCCGATCGACCCGAATTGGTCCTGCCAGGACGCCAGCTTGTGCGTCAGCCACTGGCGATAGCGGGGGCCGGGAGAGGGTCGAACGGGACCACCGTTGACGTAGGAGAAGTCGAGGGTGAAGCACGAATCCCACGGACGAGCCCGCTCGGCTTCCGAGCCGTCGAGCGAGAGATGATCCTCCACCGTCGAACAGAAGCACGTGGGGCACACGAGCGTGCAGTTCGTGCACGAGAGGCACCGCTTGGCGATCTCGTCCCAGTATGGGTTCTCGATGTTCCCGTACAGGACCTCTTTGAGTCCGTCGGTGTCGAGATGCCGGCCCATGCGTTCTGCAGCCCGCACCACCATCCGCCGGGCGTGGACGAGTTCCTCGTCGAGAGGATCCCGGGACGGGAGCAACGCAAGCACCTCAGACCCCTCGTCGGTGCCGGCCTCGGCAATGAAGTAGTGAGACTCGCCGTCGACCACCTCGGTCATGGCAATGTCGTAGCCATTCGAGACGCCGGGCCCGGTGCCCAGGGAATCGCAGAAGCACGTCGGCGCCGGCTCAGAGCAGTTCACGGCGACGGTGAACGAACGGCCCCTGCGGCCGAGGTAGACGGGGTCACCGACCGCCGAATACACCTCGTCCTGGACCTGCATCGCCGCGACCTCGCAGGGTCGGGCGCCGAAGAAGGCAAGCCTTGGGGGCTCCGGCAGCTCAACGGTCTCGAACCCGTCGTCCGTCAGCACACCCTTCCAGAACACATTGCCCGGCGGGGTGAGGTAGCGACGGAACGACTGAGGCCCAACGACGTAGCCGAAGAGGGCTCCGTCGTCGCGAGTTTCGAGTCGATACGTTCCGGCCTCCTGACGGTCCGTGATTCCCACGGGCAGGTCGTCAGTCGATGTGATCGTGTCGTAGAGGATCGTCTGACCGCGAACGGTCGGTCCCACGACTTCGTAGCCACGATCGGTGAGCGTGTGAATGAGGGCGTCGACACCCTCTTGGTCGATGACGAGTGTTTCTCGCACGTCTCCATCCTTGGGATGCTGCTCGATACGCTAAGAAGCGGCGCCGGTGCCTTCTAGGGCCGGAAGCCTCGGGCACCTGGCCATTGGGCCCTATCGCAAAGTCGATGGGCGCTACGACACCTGCCCGATAGCCTTCCGTGCGTGGACCCCGTACGACGCTTCGACCGACCCGCTCTCCGGAGGCCGAGAGCCGTCCTCGCCTTCGAGGGTTGGAACGACGCCTGCGACGCCGCATCAGGCGCGCTTCGCCACATCCTCGAACGCTGGGAGATCCACCGGCCGTTTGCCGTGATCGAATCCGAGGAGTTCTTCGACTTCCAGGAGCACCGTCCTACCGTCTCCGTCCTCGATGGAACGGTTGAGTCGATGACGTGGCCGGAGACGCGCTTCTACGCCGTCTCCCGTCCCGACCTCGAGCACGACCTCGTCGTGGTCGTCGGTGATGAGCCGACATTCCGTTGGAAGACCTTTGCCCGAACCGTGACGGCGGTCTTGGCGGATTGCGGCGTCGAGTCGGCGACGATGCTGGGTGCGTACATCGGATCGGTGACGCACTCGAGCCCCGTCCCGCTCTCCGGCGTCGCGACGGATCTGTCGTATCTCGACGGCACGGGCCTGCCCCCGACCGACTACCACGGGCCAACCGGCATCGTCGCGGTGCTCGGCGAGGCCTGCAAGGAAGCCGGAATACCGGCAACCAGCGTGTGGGCGGCGACGCCGCACTACCTCGCAGCCAACGCCAACCCCATGGCGATGCGGGCGCTGCTCCGCAAAGCCGGCCAGATCGTCGGCTTTGCGGGCGATAGCGACGACCTGCGTGCGCTCGAGGCAGACTTCGTCCTCCAGGTCGACGAAGCCGTCGCCGAATCGGACGATCTCGCCGAGTACGTGCGAGAGATCGCGGAGAACGACCGGTCCCTCGACCCGACCCAGACCGGCGAGCTGTTCGACGAGATCGAACGCTTCCTCAAAGACGTCTGATCCCGCGTACCGAGGGTGGATGAAGTCCTCAGTGGTGTCCCAGGCCCCCTGAACGACGGGACTGATCCGAAACGAGCACCGCCCACGGAGACCGTGGGCGGTGATGGGCAGCTACTTGCGCGTCTTGTGTCGATTGGCCTTGATGCGCTTGCGGTACTTGTGCTTACTCATCTTCTTGCGACGCTTCTTGACCAGCGAACCCATGCAGGAGACCTCATCTCAACGATTTCGGGAACCGGATCCGGCGGCGGCGAGGCCAAGCCGGAGCCCATAAGACTGGCAAAGGATAGGCCACAACGCAAACAGGTGTCACTCTGCAGCCCGACGGGCGACTTCTTCTCTCCTCCTAGAATCCCCTGATGCGACCCATCATCGGCGTCACGTCACAGCCCAAGCCGACCAAGGGTTCATCGGGAGACCTCGACTCGCACGTCATCGGCCACACCTACACCGATGCCGTCGTCCGTGGCGGCGGGATTCCCGTCGTGCTCCCCCCGGTTCCGAACGAAGATGTCACCCCTCTCGTCGAGCGTCTCGACGGGATCGTGCTGACCGGCGGCGGCGATGTCGACCCGCGGCGCTACGGCGAGGAACCGCATGCAACGATTCGACGTACGAACTCCGTCCGCGACGAGTTTGAGATCGCACTCGTGCACGAGGCACGAGAACGGCGGCTGCCGATGCTCGCCATCTGTCGCGGCCTTCAGATCGTGAATGTCGCATTCGGCGGGACGCTCATCCAGGACATCCCAAGCACGATCGGCTCGATTGATCATACGGTGATCGGTCATGCCGTCTTCGACGGGCATCAACCGGTGACTATCGAGTCCGATTCGCTCATCGCCAAAGCCATCGAACACACCGAGGTGATGGTGAACTCGATCCATCACCAGGCGGTGAAGAGTCTCGCTCCGGGCTTTCGCGCCGTAGCGTGGGCCGGCGACGGGATCATCGAGGGCATCGAGTATGCGGACGACCGGTGGCCACTCCTCGCAGTGCAGTGGCATCCCGAATATCTCAGTGAGAACAGTGACGAGGCGAGTCGGCGCCTCTTCGCAGCCTTCATCGATCTGGCGCGGGTCCCGTCCGTCTAGCAGAGGCCCTCGTAGTCGACGGCGAGAACCATCACCTTGCCTGCGCCGCCGAGTACCGCTTCCAATGCCGCGGTCACGGCCGCTCTCGAGTCGCTCGTAGCGAGGGCCAGCACCGCGGGGCCGGCGCCCGACCAACAGGCGTGAAGCGCTCCGACGGATCTCGCCACATCGATCATCTCCATGGTGATCGGAGAAAGCGCGCCGCGCGCCGTCTCATGGAACTCGTCGCCGGCTGCGGACGCGAACGCCGTCGGATCGCCGGTTCGTAGCGCCTCGACGAGCATGACCGAGCGTCCAACGTTGCGCGACGCAGCCGCCAAGGGAACCTCCCTCGGCACCACCTCTCTCGCGCGACGGGTGAGCAATCGCGTGTTTGGAACGCCGACGACCGCGACGAGACCCGGGTGGATCTCCAGCCGGTGGGGCCCATTCGACCCGACGGCCATCAGCCCGCCCCACACGGCAGGCGCCGCGTTGTCTCCGTGCCCTTCGATCGCGGCCACCAATTCGTAGATCTCTCGTCGGTTGGCATCCGCGCCCACGGCCCGCTTGGCGGCCAAAGCAGCGGCAGCCATCACGGCCGATGATGAGCCGAGACCGCGAGCACGCGGGATCTCATTGCTCACAACGAGCGCCATGGGCCGAGCAACCGAGCCCATCACTGCCTCGAACAGGAGGTCGCCGCCGTCGAGTCGGACCGGGCCTTCGCCGTCGTCCACTGTCATCCGCTCGGACGCAGTAGCTTCGACCGTGCAGCGCAGATCCAATGCCAAGCCGAGCACGTCGTAGGCGGGACCCAGATTGCCGGAGGACGCGGGAGCGGACGCCGAACCGTTCATCGATCAACCGGTTCGATGAAGATGCGAGTTGCCTGGGGAACCGCCTCGGCGATCCTCCCCTCCATCTCGACGATTGCTGCTTCCATGTGATCCCCGGTCACGCCTTTGTCGAATTCGACGTCCATCGTCACCAGGACTTCGTCAGGTGCCAGCTGCATCGTCAGGAGTCGATCAACGGTTCTGGCTTCGCGGACCGAAAGCGCCGCTGCACGGATCTTCGCGCGCTCCTCGCGGGTCGCCGATTCTCCGATGAGCAGCGACTTCATCTCAACGGCGAGCACCCAGGCGACGCACGCGAGGAGAATCCCGATGAGCACCGACGCCAGCCCGTCCCAGAATGCGTCCTCCGTCAGCCAGGCGGTGATCAGGCCGACGGCGGCGATGAGCAGACCGACGATCGCTGCGCTGTCCTCGAACAACACCACCAGCAGTGACGGGTCCTTCGACTCCCTGATCGTCTTGCCGAACGTGCGGCCGCCACGCTGCCGGTTGAACTCCTTGAGGGCCGGCCGGAACGCGATGAACCCCTCGAAGACGGCGGCGACCGCGAGCACACCGAGGGAGAGCCACAGCCCTTCACCCTCGTGGCCGTGCGGGTCGCGGATCTTTCCGACACCGCTCACGATGGAGAGGACCGATCCCCCGACGAACAGGAAAACGGCGACCATGAAGCTCCAGAAGTACATCTCCTTGCCGCGCCCGTACGGGTGCTGGACGCTGGCCTCGTAGCGGGAGGCGGCGTGGCCGCGCAGTAGGAAGACCTGGTTGCCGGAATCGGCAAGCGAATGGATACCCTCGGAGAGCATCGCGCTGCTGCTTGAGATGCCGGCGGCGACGAACTTCGTGATCGCAATGCCGACGTTCGCCACGAGCGCGAGAATGACGAGCCGCTTCGATTCGGTTGCCATGGGCGGGAGCGTAGTGGTCCGAACCCCGCGACCGACCCGAAGCAGTTCAGTCCCTCGTCATGATGTCGGAAAGTCCCTCGCTGAAGCGAGATCGGTCACCGAGCAGATCGGAGGCCGGGCCAACGGCTCCGCTCCCATACCGGTCGCGGAGATCGTCGACTGCCGCGTCGAGTGCCTGGAGCTCGAGCTCCCGCGGGCTTCCGCCCACCAGGTCGTCGTCGAAGATCGGCAGCTCGAGCTGCAGCGGCGAGGCCGCAACCAGGTTCGACATCGAGATCCCGAGAAGGCTCAGGCCCTGGTTGGGATACTCGTCGAGAATGCCCCTTGTCGAGTCGACGGCCGTGCGATAGAGCACGGCCGTCGATGCCGTGGCGGTGCGCATCGTGGTCGCCCGGGTGATCGACCGGAAGTCGTGGAAGCGCGCGCGAACGGTGAGCGTGCGCCCTGCCCGACCCGAACGACGCAGCCTGCCACCGACCCGAGACGACAATCGTGAGAGGATGCCACGCAAGTAGGTGTCGTCGCGGTGGTCGCCACCGAACGCGCGCTGGGCGGCGACCGACGACGCCCGACGGCCAGGGACCACCCCCCTCGGATCTCGGTTCCATGCCAGGGCTCGCAAGTGACGGGCCCGGCCGGGGCCGACACGCGACGCCAGAAGCGCCGGCGACGCCTCTGCGAGTTCACCGATCGTGGTGATGCCCAGCTCCGCGAGCCGACGGAGTGTTGCCGGCCCGACGCCCCACAGGTGCTGCACGGTCAGCGGGTGGAGGAACTCGATCTCCGTCCCAGGTGTCACGATCAGCGATCCGTCCGGCTTGGCGACCCGGCTCGCGATCTTGGCGAGGAACTTGGTCTGCGCTCCTCCCACGGAGACCGGCAGCCCGGTCTCAGATCGGACGCGCCGCCGGATCGACTCCGCAATCTTCGATGGTGACCCGAAGAGGGTCCGTGCCCCGGTGACGTCGATGAACGCCTCATCGATCGAGATCGGCTGGACGAGCGGGCTGAAGTCCCTGAAGATCGCGAACACGCGATCGCTGTAGTCGACGTAGTCGCCGAAGTCGCCGTGGACGACGATCAATCCCGGGCAGAGTCGGCGTGCCTCGCCGATCCGCATCGCGCCCCGCACACCCATGGCCCTGGCTTCGTAGGTTGCCGAGAGCACGACCCCTCCGCCGACCGCCACCGGTTTTCCGTGAAGGTCGGGACGCCGGAGAAGGACCACCGACGCGTAGAAGGCGTCGAGGTCGGCGTGAAGGATGGTTGCCGCGCCGCTTGCTCGCACCCCGACATCGTGTCACAGCGATGTGACAGAATCGACCCCATGTCTGCCACGTTTGACGCGATTGGGATCGTTGTCGGCGATCTGTCGAGATCGCTGGCGTTCTATCGAGCGCTCGGACTTGCCTTCCCCGAGGGAGCCGAGTCGGAAGGTCACGTCGAGGCGGAGCTCGCCGGAGGGACGCGGCTCATGCTCGATACGGAAGCGACGGTCGCCTCGTTCGACCCGTCCTTCCGATCACCGGCAGGTCCCGGACGGATCTCGCTTGCGTTCGTCTGCGAGAATCCCGCCGACGTCGATC
Source organism: Actinomycetes bacterium (assembly GCA_024640745.1). Classification (GTDB taxonomy): domain Bacteria; phylum Actinomycetota; class Acidimicrobiia; order Spongiisociales; family UBA5794; genus JAHEEL01. The sequence goes on along the minus strand of JAHEEL010000003.1, from coordinate 21,443 downwards.
GGGTGTACGGCGAGATCGTCGCTGCCGGTTTCGAGGCGGAACGCCCGCCGTTCGACGCGTTCTGGGGCCAGCGCTATGCCACGGTGCTCGATCCCGACGGGAACGCGATCGATCTCTTTGCCGCAATCGACGCCTGATCCCGGCTCTCTCAGACCGAGACCAGCTCCTGGGTCGAGGTGTCGTCGTCCACACCCTTGTGACGGGAGGTCCGCGCGCTGTGGATGGTCGGCGTGCGCCGTACGAACCAGATCGCGAACGCGACTGCCGCAGCCACTCCGAACACGAACACGAAGACGTGCAGGTTGCTGGCAATGAGTATGGCGCCACTGGTTCGCAGCGGAGATCCGCCACCGTCCGGCTCGAGGACCCACCCCCCGAAGCGGAAGAGCACCGCGAACGACAGCGCGGAGAACGCAAGCCGGGTAGCAAGACCCCTGACCATGTACCAGCGGTCGTCTGCGAGCGCCACGGCAAGCGAGCCGGACAGCAGCAACACTGTGGCCGCCGCGAGCACGCCGAGGGTGAGGAGCTCTTTCGCCTGCTCCGTGACCACGCCGACCGAGACGGCCTCACCGGTGTCCAGTGCGACGGGATCGAGCTCCGATACCGTGGCTTCGATGATCGCCGCCGGGACGTCGATCCCCTGACCGGAAAGCTCGGTCACGATCTCGGGAACGATCGGGGCCAGCGCGGTCGACACATCGATGGTGGCCTCTTCGCCCGGCGGAGCCACAAGCGCCGCAACGAACTCATCGACGAGGGCGTCCGCCGCCGCAACGGCCTTCGGACGGTTCTTGACCTGGGCGATCGCTTGATCAACATCGTTCGGACCAAGACCGGCGGTCGCCGACAGACCGTCGCCGACCCAGTCCCATACCCGGTCCGCGACGAGATCGGCGGAGAGGGCCGCCTCGGTGGACCGCTCGATCGCGTCCCGATCGAGCGTCACCGCCCTCCCCCACAGACCAACGAGCAGCAGGGTCGTCGACAGGCCGAAGACCCACAGGACCCATGGCAACGCGAGCCGCCGAGTGGTGAGCCCGCGGCCCGCGGGTGTTGGTGATTGGAGAGAGCGGTTCATCAGCAGTGCCCCCGGATCGATCACGGGGGCCCGACATGAGCCTATCGAGTCTTCCAGATAGCCAACGTCGCTCGATCGCTACCGTTCGAGGGTGAACGACGTCGACATTGTTGAGATCTTCGATCTGAACCGCCTGCTGGTCCTCACGGTGCTCGCCATGGGTCTTGCCATGGTGGTCGGCAACGGCTTCGCGATCTGGCAGCACCATCGAGGGAAGAAGCCGAAGGGGGAAGAGGGCGAGTTCCGGGGGCCGCGCGCCTACTGGCTCCTCGGCGTCGGGGCGTTGATGACCGTCTGGGGCCTGCTGTCGCTGTAGGTCGGCGAGCGCCCTCGACTCCGGCTGACGGAGACGTGGGGGGATCGCTACAATCCCGGGCGTTCGCGGGTGTAGTTCAATGGCAGAACATCAGCTTCCCAAGCTGAATACGGGAGTTCGATTCTCCTCACCCGCTCGCCGCGGGCCCGGCGCATTGCCCTGTCCGAACGCAACTCGGGACGCGGTCCCCAGGGAATCTCGATGACCCGACGTACGATTGGCATCCTTCCGTGGCTCGTCGCGCTCCTCTCCTTGGTGCTCGCATCCTGCGACGACTCCGGAGCCGTCTCCGAACTTCTTGCCAACCCGGGCTCTTCGCTGGACCTGGCCCGTGTCGAGACTCCGTTCGTGATCTTCCCGGCTTGAGGCAGCCAGGATGGTGTGGTCATGCAGATCGACAACATTGCGTGGGTGAGATGAGCGGGCCGAGACCGCACTCGGCATTCCGAACCGTCCTAGGCTTTCGTTCGCCAGAGAGGCCCGTCCGTGGGTTCAGCTCTGGCGCCTTCAGTCCCCATACATCTCGAGAAGACACACCCGTGAACCACACCACCATCACTGCCGTCGTGTTCGACCTCGGCGCCGTGCTCGTTGACTGGAACCCCGAGTACCTCTACGCCAAGCTCATCCCCAACGAGCCGGAGCGGCGTCGATTCCTCAACGAGGTCTGCACGCTGGAATGGAACTACTCGATGGACGCGGGTCTCTCCGTCCGTGAGTCCGTTGCGGCCCTCGCCGCCGAACACCCCGACCAAGCCGACCTCATCAACGCTTGGTGGGATCGGTGGCCGGAGATGCTTGGACAGGAGATCCCGGGGACACGATCTGTCGCCGAGCAGATCTCGCGCTCCGGCATACCGCTGTACGCCCTGACGAACTGGAGCTCCGAAACGTGGCCGCTCGGTCTTGCCGGCTTCCCGTTTCTCGGGGAGCTGTTCAACGGCATCGTCGTGTCAGGCGACGAGGGGGTTGCGAAGCCGGATCCGCGCCTGTTCCGAATTCTCAACGATCGCTACGCATTGGATCCCCCGACTACGGCCTTCATCGACGATTCACCGACCAATGTCGCCGCTGCAACGGAGCTCGGCTATCGGGCACACCGCTTCACCGATGCGGACCGGCTCGAGGTCTGGCTACGCGAGCTCGGTGTTCTCTAGGCGCAGTACCTTCCCGACGGACCAACGAGGAGGCGCTCAATGACGAGTCCGTGGACGGCCGACGACATCCCTGATCAGACCGGACGAACCGCGCTCGTCACCGGCGCCAACAGCGGGATCGGCTTCGAGACGGCCAAGGAGCTCGCACGCAAGAAGGCCCACGTCGTCATGGCCTGTCGAGACCCGCACAAAGCGCGCAGTGCCGCCGACGCCATCAGGGCCGACGTTCCGGATGCGTCACTCGAGCTCATCGACCTCGATCTCGCCGACCTGGCCTCGGTGCGAACCTTCGCCGGTACCTTCCGGGAGTCCCACGACCGCCTCGACCTGCTGATCAACAATGCCGGGATCATGATGACCCCGTACGGAACCACCGCCGACGGCTTCGAACAGCAGTTCGGCACCAATCATCTCGGCCATTTCGCGCTTACGGGGCTGCTGATCGACCCGATCCTCGCCACGCCCGGCGCCCGGGTGGTGAACGTCAGCAGCGGCGGCCACCGCATGGGTTCGATCGACTTCGACAACCTCCAGTATGAGGACGGCGGGTACGGGCCGGCCCGGGCGTACGGTCGCTCCAAGCTCGCGAACCTGCTGTTCACGTACGAGCTGCAGCGCCGGTTCCGCCGAGCGGGAGCCCGCGCCGAAGCCCTGGCCGCGCACCCCGGGAGCACCGATACCGATCTCGGCCGTCACCTCGAACGCTACCGGGCGGTGAGGCTTGCTCGCCCGCTGACCGGGTGGATCAGCCAGAGCGCCGCGATGGGAGCACTCCCAACGCTGCGGGCCGCAACCGATCCCGACGCGTTTGGGGGCCAGTACTTTGGACCGGCCGGACGGATGGAGCAGCGCGGCTACCCGAAGATCGTGCCATCCAACGACGCCTCCCACGATGCCGACGACGCGCGACGCCTCTGGGACGTATCGGAAGCGTTGACCGGCGTGTCTTACGGCCCGCTCGACACAGCGACCGTCGACGGGTAACGCACCGCCGGGATCCCGATCGAGGTTCACCGACCCGCCGGTATCATCGGCAGCCATGATCTTCTCGGACCGAACGATCCTCGAGGCCATCGACGCCGGTCGGGTGTCGATCGATCCGTTCGACCCCGGCCTCGTTCAACCGTCGAGCGTCGATGTGCGGTGTGACCATCGCTTCCGCGTCTTCGAGAACCACCGGTATCCGCTCATCGACCCCAAAACTCCGCAAGCCGATCTCACCACCGAGGTCGAAGCCTCGCAGGAGGGTCCGTTCATACTCCATCCCGGCGAGTTCGTGCTCGGGACCACACTCGAGACCATCCACCTCGGAGACGACGTCGTTGCCCGTCTCGAGGGTAAGTCTTCGCTCGGTCGGCTCGGTCTGCTCATCCACTCGACGGCCGGGTTCATCGATCCGGGCTTCCGCGGGCAAGTGACGCTCGAACTCTCAAACGTGGCGAACCTGCCGATTGCGATCTATCCGGAGATGAAGATCGGCCAGATCAGCTTCTACCAGATGACCACGCCGGCGGACCATCCCTACGGATCGGCGTCCCTCGGTTCGAAGTACCAGGGGCAGAGCGGTCCGACCGCCAGCCGCATGCATCACGACTTCACGTCGGGCGATCATGGCGCGGCCTGAAGTAGCCCGCGTCGCGTCGATCATGCTCGACTGCAACGACCTCGAAAGCATGGTGGAGTTCTGGGGAGCCATCCTGGACGTCAAGGTGAAGAACCGTTTCCCGAACTACGTGTGGATGACGCGGATCTCGCGCGGCGGTCCGGCGCTGGCATTCCAGCAGGTCAAGGAGGAGAGGGCATCGAAGAACCGCCTCCATCTCGACCTCAGCACCGCAGACCCCGAGTCCCTCATCGCCCACGTCGAGGAGCTCGGAGGCGAGCGTCTCGAAGACCACGAGATCGCAGGCTTCCGTTGGACGGTGTGCGCCGATCCCGAGGGCAACGAGTTCTGCGTGACCGAGCCGCACTAGCGGCGTTCACGGCATCAGCCGCGTTCGGCGTCCCTCGCCTGCTTCGCCGAGCGCGCCACGAAGTACTTCGCCTGGGGATGATGGGCGATCAGTGCCGACGTCGTCTGCTCCGGCTGATACTGGAATCCGGTGTGCTCGCCCACACTCACGCCGATCCGCGATGCGTCGAGCAGGTCGGCGACGCGCTCATTGTCCTCGAGGTCGGGACACGCCGGGTATCCCCACGAATACCGTCCGCCCCGGTACTGCTGCCTGAACAGCCCGGAGATCGACGGACCGTCCTCGTCGCCGAAACCCCATTCGTCGCGGATACGACGGTGCCACAGTTCGGCCAGGGCCTCCGCCATCTCGACGCCAAGACCATGCAGCAACAAGTAGTCCCGGTAGCGATCCGTCTCGAACAGCGTCTCGGCCCGCCGCGACACCTCGCTCCCCATCGTGACGATGTGAAACGCGGCAAAGTCGACCTCGTCACCGCCGATCGGACGGAAGAAGTCGGCGATACACAGCCACGGCTCCTGATGCTGGCGGGGGAAATGAAAGCGCGTCCGTTCGCTTGATCGCGCGCGGTCGGTCCACACGACGAGATCGTCACCGTCGGCGTTGACCGGGTAGTAGCCGTAGACGACCTGGGGATGCAGCAACCCTCTGGAGCGGGCCCTCGCAAGACGCTCACGGAACAACGGCCGGAGGCGAGCGCGAAAGGCCTCATCGGTCTCCGACGACTCCGGCCGAAACTGCCACTGATTGCGGAACAGGGCCGTTTCGTTGACGTACGACGCAATCTCGTCCAGTTCGATGCCCTTGACCACCCGGCTCTCGAGGAAGGGAGGTTCGAAGACCGGCTCATCGGTTGCCACCAAGGGAGACCGCGCGGGAATCGGCTCGTGCGGCACGTCGCGAGCCCGGGTCGGTCGCGGTCGGCCCACCGGCGGCGCCTCGGCACCTTCGACGATCCGCTGCATCGCGTCGAGCCCGGAGAAGGCGTTCTTGCCGTAGTAGAGCGGACCTGGGTATCGCTTCCTGAGATCGTGTTCGACGTACGACCGCGTCAACGCAGCACCTCCGAGCAATACGGGAGCCCCGCCCAGGTCGCGTCGCACCAGTTCGTCGAGGTTGTCGCGCATCACCAGAGTGCTCTTGACGAGAAGGCCGCTCATCCCGATGGCGTCGGCTCCTGTTCGCTCGTATGCGTCGATCAGCCCATCCACATCCACCTTGATACCGAGGTTGTGCACCTCGAAACCGTTGTTCGTCAGAATGATGTCGACGAGATTCTTGCCAATGTCGTGCACGTCGCCGGCCACCGTGCCGAGGACGATCGATCCCCGTGTGGCGACGTCCGCCCGCTCCATCATCGGCTCGAGATAGGCGACCGATGCCTTCATGGTCTCCGCAGAGCGCAGGACGAAAGGCAGCTGCATATCTCCCGAGGCGAAGAGATCGCCGACCTCCTTCATTGCCCCGAGCAGCACGTCGTTCACCAGGCCCAAGGGGGTGTGGCCGGCCGCGATCCCCTCATCGAGCTCGGACTCGAGCCCGACCCGGTCGCCGTCGATGATCCGCTGCGCGAGCCGCCGTTCGACGGCCCAACCCGAGCGCTCCTCGTCGAGCGGCCGATCCTCCGACGAATCGGCCGAGATGGCGAGCAGCACCTCGAGCGGGTCGTAGTCCGCAGCGCGCCGGTCATAGATGAGGTCCAGACAGGCCCTACGCTCTTCGTCCGCAATGAGGTGAAGCGGCTCAATTCGTCCGGCGTGCATGATCGCCGCATCGAGGCCCGCCTCGAGGCACTCGTGAAGGAAGACCGAGTTCAACGCCCTGCGCGCCGCCGGGTTCAACCCGAATGAGACATTCGAGATGCCGAGCACCGTGAAGCTGTCGGGAAACTCAGACTTCAATCGACGGATCGCCTCGATGGTCGCGAGCGCGTCCCTGCGCAGATCGTCGTCGCCGGTCGACAGAGGGAAGGTGAGCGCGTCGAAGATGAGATCCTCCGGCTCCAGACCGTGATCGAGGACCGCAAGATCATGGATGCGCCGGGCGACGCGCATCTTCCATTCGACGTCCCGCGCCTGCCCCTCCTCGTCGATGAGCAGGCAAACCACCGCTGCGCCATGCTCTTTGGCGAGCGCAAGCACACGCTGCGCACGCGAGTCGGGGCCGGTGCCGTCTTCTAGATTGAGCGAATTCAGCACCGAACGGCCCCCCAGGCGCTCGAGTCCGGTCCGCATCACATCCGGTTCGGTTGAATCCAACACGATCGGCACCGTGATCTCAGACGCGAACCGTGCGGCGATGCGCGCCATGTCGTCGGTGCCGTCGCGACCGACGTAGTCGACACACAGGTCGACGAGGTGGGCAGACTCCGCGACCTGGTCCTCACCGATGGCCACACATCGATCGATATCTCCGGCGAGCATGGCATTCCGGAAGGCTCGAGAACCGTTTGCGTTGGTTCGCTCGCCGACGATCAGGAACGACGTGTCCTGAGCGATGGGCGTCGCACTGTAGAGGGAGGCCAGCGCCGGAACATGAGCGACTTCGCGTGCGGCAGGCACGAGTGGCTTGCACGTCTCCACCACGGCTGCGATGTGCTGGGGCGTCGTGCCGCAGCATCCGCCGACAACCCGCACGCCGTAGTCGAGGATGAACTCGGCGAGGTGCTCGGAGAGCGCTCGGGCCGAGAGATCGTAGGACACTGCACCATCGACGATCGTCGGCAGCCCCGCATTCGGAATCACAGCGATCGGCATCCGGGACCGCTCCGACAGATAGCGAACCGGCCCGTGCATCTCCTCGGGCCCGGTGGCGCAATTGAGACCGATGACATCGGGATGCAGGGCGTCGAGCGTGGTGAGCGCAGCGCCGATCTCGGTTCCGGGGAGCATGCGCCCGGTGGTCTCCATGGTGATCTGCACCTGCAGCGGAAGCTCGACCCCGGCCGATCGCATCGCACGCCTCGCACCGTTGATCGCCGCCTTGGCGCCGAGGAGGTCGTACTGCGTCTCGATGATGAACAGGTCGATACCGCCGTCGATGAGACCGGCGGCCTGGATCTCGTACGCCTCTCGCAGCTCCCGGTAGCTGACCTGACCGAGCGTGGCGAGCTTCGTCCCCGGCCCCATCGATCCTGCGACGTAACGGAGCTTCCCGTCCGCCTCCCGGTACTCGGTGACGGTCCGGCGTGCGATCGTCGCCCCTGCCGCGGAGAGCTCATAGGCGCGGTCGGCGAGCCCGTATTCGCCGAGCGGCACGGCAAAGCCGCCGAAGGTGTTGGTCTCGATCGCGTCGACGCCGACGTCGAGGAACGACCGATGCAGTCCTTCCACGACGTCGGGACGAGTCACATTCAGCAGCTCTGCGCAGCCCTCGAACTCGATGCCGCCGAAGTCGTCTCGGTGGAGATCCATCGCGTGAAACCACGTGCCGGCGCCACCGTCGAAGACCACCACGCCGGAAGCCACCGCTTCGAGATAGCCGCTCATGTCGGATGCCCCGCAGAGTCCATGTGATGATGTCTCGGGCTGTGTGTTGATCGCACCAACGCGTCTCCGTCCCGGCTCACACCAACGCTCGATCGTTTCGTGCCGAGTCAGCGTAGGGTCCCGTGCCGTGGATGCAACCTACGAGTTCTCGGGCGACCTGTGGGAGTGGGGCGGGAAGGCGACGTGGGTGTTCGTCACGCTGCCACCCGAACTGGCCGACGAGATCGACGATCGAGTTCCGCACAAGGGCGGTTTCGGCTCCGTGAAGGTGCGGGTTCGCATCGGCGAGACCGAGTGGAGCACCTCACTCTTCCCGGACAAGTCCGTTGGCTCCTATGTGCTGCCGATCAAACAGGCGGTTCGCCGACGCGAACGGCTGGCGATCGGAGACACGGCCGATCTGGCAATCACCATCGTCGGGAGCTAGCGCGGTTCGTTGGAACGCCCGCGACCGGCCGCCACCGGCCGGCCTCAGAGGACTTCCGGGTTGCCGACCACCGTTTGTCCCGCCGTCGAGCGCGAAGCGATCGAACCGGCCGCGACCACGAGCGCCACTCCGAGCCATGCGAGCGGGTCCGGCTGTTCGCCAAGGAAGATCGCGGCCCAGACCACGGCCGATGCGGGCTCGAGATACATGACCACCGAGACAACCGCAACCGGCAGCGTCCGCATCGACGACCAGTACACCACGCCGGCAACACCGGTGAAGAGGGCCCCGAGGAGGGCAAACTGCGGCCACGCGCTACTCGAGGATCGCACCGCCTGGACGGTAAACGGAGCCAGCACCATCGAAGCCACGACGAGTTCCCAGGTGGCGACCGCGAGACCCCCGAGGTCGGCGGCGAGCGGCTTGCCGAGCAGCATGATCATGGCGAGGAGCGCGCCCGATACGAGCGCCGCGACGACGCCGCCGGCCGTGGCCCCGGCACCGGGTCGGATGACGAACAGCGTCCCGACCACGGCAACACCGAGTGCAGCAAAGGCCTGCCATCGGCCCGGTTCACCGAGGACGGGCCCGGCGAGCACCGCGGCGAGCACCGGCCCGACGTAGACCAGGGCGAGCGAGACGGCGACGGTGGTCAGGTTGAGGGAGAGGAAGAACGACAGCCAGTGGGCAGCGAGCACGAGCCCGAGCACCACCAACCGTGTCCTGCCCACCCCGGGAAGCGAGATCTGCGACGTCACCGCCGAATACGTCAACAGGACCACTGCTCCGAGAGTGACGCGCATCGCCACGAGGTGGGTCGACGGAATGTCGGCGCGTACGATCAGCGGGATGGCTCCCCACGCAACGGCGAGCAGCGCGAGCGAGGCGACGGAGACCGCACGAGTGGTGCGCTGGACCGATTGATCGCTCACCGACTAGGAGATGACGAGTCGCGACTCACCGGTTCCCAGGTCGTAGATCCAGCCGGTGATGCCCTTCGGCGCCGCGATGAGCGGTTCGGACCGCAGCCGATCGACGCCGCGGCGCAACTCGTCTTCCGTCGAGGTGAAGCCGGCCAGGTCGGGCGCCGTCGGACCGAGTTTCTCCACGGCGACGTCGCGCGTGAGGCCGAGGGCGCCGCAGTCGGTGTGCATCATGATCTGCACCTTGTCGACACCGAGCCAGTTCGTCGAGGCGATGAGTGAACGCACCACATCATCGGTCACCACGGCCCCGGCGTTGCGGACGATGTGGATATCGCCGATTTCGGCGTCCATGAGTCGCAGCGGATCGACCCGTGTGTCCATGCACGCGACGAGGGCCGTTCGACGCCTCGGCTTCTTGGGGACGGCGGGACCCTGGTTTCGGGCCTGTCGGACGAGTTCTGCGCTGCTGCTCATAGGCGGCATGATACGCGGCCGAGCGCGGGCCCTTGCGAGGACCTGGCGTTGTACCCTGGCATCGTCGCCGGGTTGCCGGTAGACCAGATGTATGGCACCTCAGAGAGCTGTTGCGCCGCGCTACGAGCAGGTCCTCGGCGAGGACGTGATGGGCCGCCTCAGCCGAGGCTTTCGCTCCATGAATCGGGCCATGGTGCTCCTATGGCGGCTCGGCCTCGGGCGGTGGGCGCAGGTATGGCCGGCGGTGGGCGGCCGGATCCTCGTGATCGAGCACCGCGGCCGAAAGAGCGGGAACCGCTACCGGACACCGCTGAACTTCACCCCCGACGGCCGGAACCGCTACTGCCTTGCCGGCTTCGGAAAGCGATCAGATTGGTACCGCAACGCGCTGGCGGCCCAACGGATCATCGTATGGCTGCCGGATGGGGTGTGGACGGCACACGCCGTGGATGCGACCGACGACGAAGGAGCTCGGAAGTGGTTTCGCGCCGTGTTGATCGACTCCGGGTTCGCCGCACGCGCGGTCGGCTTGAGTCCGAAGGTCATGACCGACGATGAGGTCGACACGGCAACGGCAACCTACCGCCTGGTTCGATTGGAGCTCATCGACCGGTGCGCCCGCACCCCCGCCGACCTCTGGTGGGTCTGGCTATGGGTCGGGGCGGGAGCGGTCGCTGCCCTCGGACTGCGCGCACGACGGCACCGCTCGTAGCGTTCGCGACTACTTCAGCACGCTGAGCGCCCGGTTCGGCACCCACCCCGCGGAACCGTCATCGGCCACGCACCAAGTCCATGAGCCGGCGCTCTGGTATCCGGATACCACGGCATCGATCTCAACATCGAGTTCGGCGGTCGAGTAGTCCACGGTGACCGTTCCGATGCCGTAATCGTCGATCACGAGGTAGTCGAGGGGGACCCAGCCGCTCGTACCGTCGTCGCCCGTGCACCACCGATACGATGTCCACTCGGTGTCGCGGTGCCCGACTTCGACTCTGTCGCCCTCGCGCAGAACGAGCGGCTTGCGCGCCGCGGGGTGCCACGCCTCGATCACGCGCAACCGAATGCCCGTCATGCCACCGGCACGTCCCTTCCCATGTCGGCGAACAGCGTGAACTCGGGGAGGAACGTCATCGAGACCTTGCCGACCGCACCCTGCCGATGCTTGGCGACGACAACCTCTGCGATGCCCTTCGATTCGACCTTGTCCGGGTTGTAGGCCTCGTCGCGGTAGATGAAGAGCACGACATCGGCATCCTGCTCGATCGCCCCGGATTCACGGAGATCGCCGAGCCGAGGGCGCTTGTCTTCACGGCTCTCGAGCGAGCGGTTGAGCTGCGAGAGTGCAATCACCGGCACCTGGAGCTCGCGGGCGAGATTCTTGAGCGATCGCGAGATGAGCGCAATCTCCTGCTGCCGGTTCTCCCCGCCCGATCCATGCATCAGCTGAAGATAGTCGACGACCACGAGACCAAGGCCGGGGCGGCGGCGCAGGCGACGGGCCTTCGCCCGAATCTCGGTCACGGTCAGGCCGGGTGAGTCGTCGACGTAGATCGGCTTCTTGTAGAGGGCGCTCGCCGCGTTCGAGAGCTTCGTGAAGTCAGCCTCCGACAGCCGGCCGGTGCGCAGACGCTGCGAGTCGATCCGTCCGTTGGCGCACAGCATGCGGGACACCACTTCCTCGCGACTCATCTCGAGCGAGAAGATCGCCACCGGAACGTCGTTGCGGGCAATGTTCTCCGCGATGTTGAGCGCCAGCGTCGTCTTGCCCATGCCCGGCCGGGCGGCGATGACGACCAGGTTGGTTGGATGGAGCCCGGCGAGCTTGCGATCGAGATCGCGGAATCCGGTGGGGAGGCCCGTGATCTCCGAGCCGAGGCGTTGGAGCTCCTCGGCGCGCTCGATGGCCGGTCCGAGCAGCGGATCGATCGGTGCGAGCCCCTCCCCCACGCGTCGTTCGGCGACCTGGAACACCTCCTGTTCCGCGCGGTCGAGCACATCGGCAATCGGCTCACTCATCTCGGAGGCAATACTGCCGATGCTCCCTCCGGCGCGCATGAGCCGGCGTCGGAGAGCGTGTTCCTCGACGATCCCCGCGTAGTAGTCGACGTTTGATGTCGTTGGAACGGTGTCCAGGAGTCTCGTGAGGAACGCGACGCCACCGAGGCGATCAAGCGAGCCGTCGCGTCGGAGCATCTCGGAGACGGTGACTGCATCGATCGGCTCGTTGGCGTCGAAGAGCGTCTGCACGGCTTCGAAGACCTGCTGGTGGGCAGGGCGATAGAAGTCCTCGGCCTTGAGGGTTTCGAGTGCGATGTTGGCGGCGTCGGAGGACAGCAAGACCGCGCCGAGGACGGACTCCTCGGCTTCGATACTGTGCGGGGGCACCTGAAGTCCGCGGTTCCCCGTCGGACGCTCGGCCACACTCGTCACGGATCCTCCATTCGTTCTCGTTCGACCCACCAACACCAGCGTGCCACGCGGGTGTGACAGATTCCGGGTCGAACACCACGGCGTTGTGGGGGCGTGGCGAGTCTACGACTCGGACCCACGGTTGCCTCGGTCAGGCGCCGGGTACTTTCCGCGTCCCGTGCTTTGTTTTCGCGGAGTCGCCGCTCCTCTGTGTACCGGGGTCCACGACGTCCTCCACGGCGCTGTGGACCACGGTCCGCGAGTCTGGCTCGCGGTTCGAGCCCGCCCAACGACGGGCCCGAACAGCGCGGTTCTTGTGCCGACTAGGCCGGGATCACGTCCAACGTAACCGCGAAATCGACCTCCGGATGCGGCCGCAGGATCACTTCGTGAAGCCCGATCTCACGGATCGGGGCGTCGATCTCGACGATCTTGCGGTCGACCGTGATGCCGGTGAACTTCGTGATCGCCGCGGCGATGTCTCCGGCGCCGATCGATCCGAAGAGCTTGCCCTCATCCCCGGCGCGCGCAGCAACCACGACGCGGGTGCCGGTCAGCGACTGGGCGTATCCCTCCGCTTCCTGACGAGCGGCGATGAGCGCCTCCTCGCGAGCGATCCGCATCGCCTCCGCCTGGCGAAGCGCCCCGTCGGTGGCCTTGACGGCGAGCGAACGCGGAACCAGGTAGTTGCGTGCGTACCCGTCGGCGACGGTGACGACTTCGCCCTTGTTGCCGAGCTCGTCGACATCCTTGGTGAGGATCACCTTCATGGCTTCTGCCTCGTTGCCAGGTACGGGAGCAGCGCCATCTCGCGAGCGTTCTTGATGGCGGTGGCCACTTCACGCTGGCGCTTCTCGCTCAGGCCGGTCACGCGGCGCGAGCGGATCTTGCCGCGGTCCGACATGAACTTGCGAAGCAGCGCGATGTCCTTGTAGTCGACGACCTCGTCGTCCTTGAAGCGGTAGACGATCCGCTTCCGGCGACGATTGTCGAAGGCGGGTCGGCGCCTCCTCTTTGTGCTTCTGGTCTTTGCCATCGGTGTTCTCCTCTAGAAGGGCGCCTCGTCCGGCCCGTAATCGGTGCGTGCCACGGGCGCGGCCGGTTGGCTCTGGCCCCCGTCCTGAGCTCCACCCTGGCCCCCACCGGACCAGCCGCCGTCGGCGCGCGGTGTCCGGGTGACGGTGGTGGTGGCCCAGCGGACCGACGGCCCCAGCTCCTTGATGTCGACGTCGATCGTCGACCGCTTGTCGCCGTCCTGGGTCTCCCAGGAACGCTGCTGCAGCTCACCGACCACGATGACGCGCATCCCCTTCGTGAGGGACTCGGCCACGTTCTCGGCCATGTCGCGCCAGCAGGTGCCGCCGAAGAAGCTGGTCTCTTCCTGCCATTCGCCCTGCGACTGGTAGCGCTTGTTGACGGCGAAGCGAAGACGCGTCATGGCGACACCGCTCGGGGTGAAGCGCAGTTCCGGATCCTCGACGAGGTTGCCGATCAGGGTCACACTGTTCACGTTGCTCATCGTTCTCTCTCTTCTCTCTTCCCGTACTCCCCCGCATCATGCGGGATGCGTGTGACGGGAATCAACGCTCGCGATCGGTTCTCCGAATGATTTTGTGGCGGACGACGGCGTCGGAGAGCGACAGCGCCCGGTCGAGCGCGTCGACGAGGATCGTCTCGCCTTCGAAATCGAGGACCGAGTAGTAGCCCTCGTTCATGTGGTCGATCTCGTAGGCGAAGCGTCGCTTCCCCCAGAAATCGGTACCGGTGACGTTGCCGCTGGTGTCGATCGTCGCGGAGACCTCTTCGACCTGCTTGCGGACATCCGTCTCGACCATATCGGGTCGGTGGATGATCATCAGCTCATACGAGCGCATCGATATCAACTCCTCTGGACATTCGCCGAGCGAATGGTCCCCTTGGGGACAGGATCTGGCAGCTCTGTAGCCGCATGGCGCACCCAACCGCGGTGCGGTCGGTGGTGTTCGGCCCAGATTGTATCGCGGACCGACTCGTAGCCGCCGGGACTCACAGCCGGGCTTCGTCGACCACGAACTCGAGGCGGGTGCCCGGCACGACGAACGTCAGGTCGCCTTCGGGCGCCTCCAGTGCATACCGATACGCACCGGAAGGATGATACGACGGGCACGGATCAGCCGTGCACGGCTCCATGGCGAGCCGATCGACGAGCATCCCGTTGGCATCGAAGAACGCTATGTCGAGCGGGATCAGTGTGTTCTTCATCCAGAATCCGCCCTGGGTGGGGGTGTCGGTCGGAAAGACGAACAGCATGCCGTCGAGGCCACCGAGGTCCGTGACGCCCATCAGCCCCTGCGCTCGCTGGTCCGGTGTGTCGGCAACGGCAACGAGAAAGCGGGTGCCGTCGAGCTTGATCGTGTCGGTCTCGAAACCGTCGAGACCGACGGGTTCCTCCGAGCCGCACCCCGCGAGCGAGGCGGCAACGATGAGGACGAGGACCGCTCGCAGCATCATGGACGCAACGCCATTGCCCACGCGAATCAGAACTCGGCGACGGTTTCGCCTTCAGCGAGGCCGCGCAGGATCTCGAACGATTCATCGGCCATGTGGTAGGTCTCTTCGGCCGATGGGAAGGCTCCGGTCTCGACGTCGAGGAAGAACCGCTCCAACGCTTCCACGGCAACGTCCGCCAGGTTCGCGTACGGCCGGACGAACTTCGGCAGATAGTCGCCGCCGCCGAGACCGAGCACATCGTGGATGACCAGCACCTGGCCGTCGCATCCGCCGCCCGCTCCAATCCCGATCGTCGGGACCGGCACTTCGGCGGTGATCACCTGCGCCACCCGGTCCGGCACGCCCTCGAGCACGATCGAGAACGCGCCGGCGTCGACGAGCGCATTGGCATCGCTGATCATCTCGTAGGCCGCCTGGGCCTGCTTTCCCTGGACGCGGTAGCCGCCCATGGCCTTCACCGACTGCGGAGTGAGTCCCAGATGACCCATGACCGGAATCTCGGCATCGACCACGGCCTTGATCATCGACACGCGTTTGCGACCGCCCTCGATCTTCACGGCCGACGCACCGCCGTCTCGCACGAGGCGAGCCGCGTTGATCACCGTGTCTTCCGGTGAGACATGAAAGCTCATCCACGGCATGTCGCCGACGATGAGCGACCGGGGTTCTGCCCGGGCCACCGCCGCGGTGTGGTGAACCATCATGGCGATGTCGACGGCCAGGGTGTCGTCGTGGCCGAGAACGACGTTCGCCACCGAATCCCCAACGAGAATGATGTCCGCCCCCGCACGGTCGGCGATCCTCGCCGTGGGATAGTCGTAGGCGGTTGTCATGCGAATCTTCGCGCCACCTTTTCGGGCGCGGATCATCGGTGCGGTGACGGTGCTCATCGGCAGCTCCTCTCTCCCCACCCGGCGGGTTGGGGGATGCAACGGGGCATCGGTCCGGCGATCGGGTGGCCTCGGCCGCCTCGAGAGGTCGCCCGTGCACGATCGCTCCTCAGAGAACGCTAGCGCACCCTTCGGTGTTCCGGGTTGTGGAAGCTCCGCACGGCCCGGGAGGGGGCCTCGTGCGGTACCGTTCCTTCATGGCACGCAAAGACATCTCCATGAGTGACGGTGAGGTCACGGCCTTCCTCAACGAAGCCTCGATCCTCCAGGTGGCAACCATCGGCAAAGACGGGGTACCCCACCTCGCCCCGATGTGGTTCGTGATGGACGGGGACTCGATCGTCTTTCGGTCGTTCACCCGGTCGCAGAAGATCGTGAATCTCATCCGTGACCCTCGACTCACGGTGCTGGCCGAGGACGGTGACGTCTATTCGGAGCTGCGAGGCGTGATGATCACCGGCACGGCCCGACTCGACGACGATCCGGCATACGTCCTCGACATCTACGGCCGCCTCGCCGCCAAGTACACGATCATCGGCGACGCCCCGACTGAGCTGAGCGCAGAAGAACTCGAGGCCGCGTTCGGTCGCGCTGCGTCGAAGAACACCGCCGTCATCGTCGAACCGCTCAAGGTGGCGTCGTGGGACCACCGCAGGATCGGCGGGGGCTACTGACCCTACCCGCGGCGAGGAAACGGGCCTTTCCGACTCGGCGAGAACGGGCATAGACAGCGCTACTCGGCGCAGATCTCGAGGATCGAGTCACCGTAGGCCTCGAGCTTCGCCGGGCCGATGCCGGGTACCGAAGCCAGCTCCGTCTCGGTCTGCGGGCGAATCGCGGCGATCGTCTCGATGGTGGCGTCGTGGAGGATCACGTACGCGGGCACGTGCTTCGCCCGGGCCGTCTCCAGACGCCACGCCTTCAGTCGTTCGACCAGCCGTTGGTCCGGCTCGACGGCGCCGGTCGACGGTGTGAGCGGGCCGGCCCTACCAGCCGCGGTCACGGGGTCGCCCCAGCGCGCCCGGAACTGACCTCCGCCGGCGACGCCCACCCAGATCCCGTCGCCGTCGAGCTCTGTGACGATCCCGTCGATCCCGCCCTGCAGCGTCACCGCATCGCCGAGGGAGACGCCGACGCCCGGGGCTGCCCGCTCGCGCGTCCGAACCGGCGACGGCCGTTCCAGTTTCGGAGCGTGTGATGCAGCACCGGTGAGTTCGTCGAGGAACCGGGTGGGACGCGCAGCATCAGCGAACACGGCCACACGCTCGATGCCCCGGGTGATGGCGACGTGGAAGATCCTCCGTTCCTCCTCGATATCCGTGGCGAGGTCGTGTGGGAGCAGGCCGCGGTCGGCTCCGAACACGAGCACCCGGTCCCATTCGAGTCCCTTGGCGCGGTGCACGGTCGAGAGCGTGATGCCTTCATCGCCTCGACGACCAATCAACTCGGCGAGCCATGGTTCGAAGTCGGAGGCCGTCGGGTGGACAACCGCCGCCCGACGCAGCGCCACCAGGTCGTCCGACTGTGCGGATCGATCGGCGCGCGACCGTCCGCGATCGAGCGCGTGCGCCGACGACTCGAGACCCACCCGTCGGATCACGACGTCGAGAAGCGCACCTGCGTCGTCCTGCTCGGCGGCGCTCGCGACCAGCTCCAGATCTCCGACGAAGGCATCCCAACGCTTCCACTGCTTGCCGTCGAGCTGTGAACCGGCGGCGGCGACCGCGGCGAGATCGAACGAACGCCGTCCCCCGAGCAGGTCCGCCGCAAGCCGATTCAGGCCGCGCGACGGACGACGCACCGCCGACATGAGGTCGCGGCGCTCCATGCCGTCGGGGTCGAGCCCGAGGCGCATCCAGGCGAGGGTCGCCGAGACGACCGTGCGGTCGAGGATGCCCGGTCCGATCGGCGACGTGAAAGGCACTCCCCGGTCGGCGAGCGCGAGATGCACGGGCAGCAGCGCCGAGTTCACCCGCGCCAGGACCGCTACACGAGCCGGGTCGAGATCGGAGAGCCACGCCTCGACCAGGTCGCCTGCTGCGAGTCCGAGGCGCTCGTCACCGACGAGCTGCACATCGAGCGCCGCAGCGTCGTGCGAAGCGCCGGGACCCGGCTCGATGGCCTTCTGGATGCGGCGTTCGTTGTAGGACAGCAACTGGGTCGCGGCGTCGACCACCGGGACGGGGCATCGGTAGTTGATCTCGAGGGGGTGGGACACCGCTCCCGGAAACAGGTCGTCATAGTCGATGAGGTAGCCGGGATCCGCCCCTGCGTATCCGTAGATGGTCTGGTCGTCGTCTCCTACTCCGAACACCTCGAGTTGTGGTGACGCGAGGAGACGGATCAAGAGCAGATAGGCCCCGGTGAGGTCCTGGAACTCATCCACGAGCACGTGCCGGCACCGTTCCTGCCAGCGCCATCGGAGCTCCGGATCGGCGAGTATCGCCTCGATTGCCCCGTGCACCTGCTCGTCGAAGTCGGCTTCGTTCGCACGGCGGAGACGATCTCGATAGCGATCGTAGACTTCGGCAAAGCCCGGCACGTCGTCCCTCCCCGCTTCGACCCCTTCGGGATTCCGCAACGCGATCCTGGTCTCGGCAAGCGCTTCCACGTACGGACCGACAGTGTCGGTGTTCGGTCGGCGCGGCGCCTGGACGATACGGTCGAGGATGGATCGCACATCCCGCTCCTCCAGCAGGCGCACGTCGCCTCGCGTGTCACGCAGGATCTCCCACCCGAGAGAGTGGATCGTGCGGACGAGCGCACTGGAGGTTGCGCCGGCGCGCTCGCGCAGCTCGGCGGCAGCCTTGGTGTTGTACGCGAGGGCGCAGATCGTCGACGGCTCGATCCACCGATCGTCGAGCAGGTGGCGGAGCCTCGCGGTCAGGGTTCGCGTCTTGCCGGATCCGGCGGGAGCGATGATGCGGGCCGGTCCCGACGCGTGGTTGGCGGCCGCCGTCTGGTCCGGCGCAAGGTCGGCGTCTACCGGTTCGAAGTCGGGCGCCGGGTCGAGTCTTCCCAGCGTGATGCTCTCCGCATGGACCACGGCTTCGTCGACGCCGACCCGGCCGCGCGGCCCGCCGTCGATCCACGCCGCGGTGCCGTCGGGGAGCCGCACGTCGGCGGGGCCCCCTTCCGTCGCACCGAGCGCGACCGCTTTGACCCCCCACCACCATCTCGACTCGCCGCTGCGGGCGTCGTAGCTGTTGGCCCAGACGAGGAAATGGAGTCGTTCGAGCGGGAAGGTGAACGCCGGTCCGATCTCGAACGGTGGGCGGCGCTCGGACTCCGGGGCCCGCAGCACACCGGGGTCGATCCCCAACTCGATGATCACCGCCTCGCGGTCCACCCACGCACGGTGGAGCCGGTCGACTACGGCCGCAGGCGATTCCAGGGCGGCCGGGTCGAGCACCACAACCGGCGCGCCGCGCCACGGCAACGGGACGGATGCGTTGGGGGCGATCACGACGGATCGGCCGAGGGCGGCGGGAGCGTTCACAGCGGCGAGGGTAGGGGGCCGAGGTGACAGGCGCGACCCGGGACGGAGCGCTATGTATATCGATTCGATATAGTTATATCGAATCGATATACATGGAGAGACTCGCATGCTCGACTTCGCCATCCTTGGACTGCTTCGGGACGGGCCGCGCCACGGCTATGAGCTGAAGCGTGCGCTCGGCGACCTCGGCTTCTGGCAGGTCTCGTTCGGATCCCTCTACCCCGCGCTCCGGCGCCTGGAGAAGCAGGGGCAAATCGAAGCCACCAAGGGCGAAGGACGTCGCAAGGCCTACCGGATCTCCGGCTCCGGCCGGGAGCGCATGGTCGACCTACTGGCCGAGGCCGGCGACGGCTCGGATCGTGGTTTCCAGCTGCAGCTCGCATTCCTCGGATACCTCGACCCTCCCCGCCGACTCGGCGTGCTCGAGGATCGCAGAACGGCTCTGCGGGAGCGACTCCAGGGCGCCCGGGAGTCATTCCTCGGCGCACGAAGCGGCGCGCGCCGACCGGACCGATATCGATTGGCGCTCATGGAGCGGCGGGTGCGATCGACCGAGGCGGACATCGCCTGGCTCGACGAACTCATCGCCGGCGAGCGAGGCGCCGCAGCCGGCGCATGAGTCCCGACAACGAGGAGAAGAACATGTCCAACGAAGTACGAGTAGCGATCGCCGGTCTCGGCAATTGCGCGAATTCGCTCATTCAGGGCGTCGAGTATTACCGCGACGCCGACCCGTCGCTCAGGGTGCCGGGCCTCATGCATGTCGACCTCGGCGGCTACCACGTGGGCGATGTCGAGTTCGTTGCTGCCTTCGACGTCGACGCCACCAAGGTCGGCCAGGATCTCTCGAAGGCCATGTGGGCCGGGATGAACAACACGATCGAGTTCGTCCAGGTCCCAGAGCTCGGCGTCGAGGTACAGCGCGGGCCGACGCTGGACGGCCTCGGCACCTACTACGTCGACGAGATCGAGGAGTCGGCGGCCGAACCGGTCGATGTCGTCCGGGCGCTCACCGATGCGCGGGTGGACGTTCTTGTCTCCTATCTGCCGGTCGGTTCCGAGATGGCCACCAAGTTCTACGCGCAGTGCGCGCTCGACGCCGGCGTCGGGTTCGTGAATGCGATCCCCGTATTCATCGCGTCCGATCCTGCGTGGGCGCAGAAGTTCGTCGACGCCGGCCTGCCGATCGTCGGCGACGACATCAAGTCTCAAGTCGGAGCGACGATCGTCCATCGGCAGCTCGCCCGGCTGTTCGAGGACCGCGGCGTCAATATCGACCAGACCTACCAGCTGAACTTCGGCGGAAACATGGACTTCAAGAACATGCTCGAGCGCGAGCGGCTGCAGTCCAAGAAGATCTCGAAGACGCAGTCGGTTACCAGCCAAATCGACCGCCGGATCAACTCCGAGTCTGTGCATATCGGCCCGTCCGACCACGTCCCGTGGCTCTCGGATCGCAAGTGGGCGTACATCCGGCTCGAGGGAACGTCGTTCGGCGACGTGCCGCTCAACGTCGAGCTGAAGCTCGAGGTCTGGGACTCCCCCAACTCGGCCGGGGTGATCATCGATGCTGTGCGCGCGGCGAAGATCGCCTTCGACCGGGGCATCGGTGGGCCTCTGCTCGCCCCGTCGTCGTACTTCATGAAGTCGCCCCCGGTGCAGTATCACGACTCGGTGGCGCACGACAACGTCGAAGCGTTCATCGAAGGAGCGGATGATCTCAACGGCGACCTCGAGGTGTTCCTCTCCTCATAGCGATTCGGTCATCGACGCGAGCTCGCGGAACTCCACGGCCGCCGGGTTCGCGTTGCCGAATCCGTTTCGAAACGGTAGTGAACTCGGATTGGGATTCTGCCGATAGCATGTCGCCGACCAGGATGGGAAACGATGGCATTCTGCAGCCAGTGTGGTGAGTCACTTCGAGATGATGCGGCATTCTGCACCGCATGCGGGAAGCCGGTCGTCGAGCCGTCGGATCCGCCGCAGGCCACCTCGGCACCTGTCGCTCCACCCCCTTCGGACACACCTCCAGCCGCCCCGCCGCCGAGCTCACCTCCGCCGTCCGCTCCCGTGCCTCCCCCTTCTGCCGGCGGTTCCGGGGTCACCCCTCGGACGCTGTTGATCGGAGGCATCGCGGCCGTTTCGGTGGTGGTGGTCGCCGTCGCGGCGTGGTTCGTCTTGCAGCAGTTCGGTGATGACGACGTGGCCGGAACGGTCATTGCTGCGGCCGCGACCACAGCGACGACCGATTCCGATCCCGGATCGACCCCAACCACCGTCTCGGACACGACCAGCACGACAAGTACAACGACG
>JAHEEL010000255.1 GCA_024640745.1 Actinomycetes bacterium | reverse complement strand
AGCGCCGGCGACGTTGAAGCGGCAACCATCGAGGTAGACGACACCGTCGACGACGCCGCTGAGACCAGTGGGGAAGCCGTCGCCTCCGACGGCTCCGAAGAGGTCGTCGGGGAGGTCGTCGAAGCGGCGGGTGACGTGGTAGAGGAACCGGCCGCCGTCCCGCGCGGAGAACGCCCGGCGATCACGGCGCCGAAAGAGATCGCCGATTTGCCCGATGACTTGTCGGCCGACGACTTCGCTCGCGCGATCGAGCAGACCGTATTCGAGTTCAAGGAGGGCGACATCGTCGGTGGGACCGTCGTCCGCATCGATCAGGACGAGGTACTGGTCGACATCGGCTACAAGTCCGAGGGAGTGATCCCGGCCAAGGAGCTGTCGATTCGCAATACCGCGAACCCTGCGGACATCGTCACCGTCGGCGAGGACATCGAGGCACTCGTTCTCCAGAAGGAGGACGACAATGGCCGCCTCGTGCTTTCGAAGAAGCGCGCACAGTATGAGCGGGCGTGGGGTCGCATCGAGCGGATCATGAACGAGGGTGGCACTGTCACCGGTCCGGTGATCGAGGTCGTCAAGGGCGGCCTGATCGTCGACATCGGGTTGCGCGGGTTCTTGCCGGCCTCGCTCGTGGATCTCCGTCGTGTGCGCGATCTCCAGCCGTTCATCGGCGAGTCCATCGAAGCGAAGGTCATCGAGCTCGATCGCAATCGCAACAACGTGGTCCTCTCACGCCGGGCCTATCTCGAAGAGGAACAGGCCGAGCAACGCCACGCCTTCCTGGCGGATCTCAAACCGGGCGACGTGCGCGACGGAGTGGTTTCGTCCGTCGTGAACTTCGGCGCCTTCGTCGATCTCGGCGGCATGGATGGGCTCGTGCATGTCTCGGAACTCTCGTGGCAGCATGTCAACCATCCCGGTGAGGTGGTCAACGTCGGCGACAAGGTCACGGTCCGCGTCCTGGAGGTCGACTACGACCGGGAGCGCATCTCGCTTTCGATCCGCCAAACGACGCAGGATCCCTGGGAGCAGTTCATCAGCGCAAGCGAGGCGGGCGACGTGCTCGACGGCGTCGTGACGAAGACGGTCCCCTTCGGTGCGTTCGTTTCTGTGGGTGAAGGAGTCGAAGGACTCGTTCACGTCTCGGAAATAGCGATGCACCACGTTGAAAGTCCTGAGTTGGAGCTTTCCATCGGGCAGCAAGTTCGGGTAAAGGTCACCGAGGTCGATGCCGACAGACGACGAGTGAGCCTGAGTATCAAGCAGGCTCTCCCCGAGTGGGAGGAACGCTCATCGTGGAGCGACCGCAAACCGAGCAAGCCCCGAAGAAGGGAGTTCCAGCGTGAGGATGAGGCAGAGGCAGAGCCTTCATTCAACGCGGATGCCTCGCTTGAGGCCATCCTTCAGGAACTCAAAGAACGGGGCATCGGCCGCAGCTGATCCAAGCATCCTTGGCGTCGCGCTGCGATCGGCGCCGGTCCAGGGTCATCCCTTCGCAGCAGGCGCTGCCTCCCTCCGGGTCTCCGGAATGACATCACCGTTGGGGAGGGCCAGCTGACATGGGACGTAGGACCATAGTTCTCGTCATCGCGATTGCGCTTGCCGCCGTATCTGCGTTCGCCGTTTGGCGATACCTGACTACGGTCGAGAGCGACCTTCGTGCTGACATCGCGGAAGTACAGGTGTATCGGGCGACCGAGCTCATCCCGGCGAAGACACCGGGTGAGGAAGCACAACCGCTCATCGAGCAGACTCTCGCTTTGCGCGAGAACGTCGTGTTCGAAGGGTCCACCATCTTGTGTACCGGCCCGAAGCCGGAGAACGAGGGCGAGGATCCCAACGCCTACGGCTGCCCCGAGAACCCGCGTGACTTGACCGGCACGCTGGCCGGCAAGGTGGCCGCGGGGCCGATCAGCTCGGGACAGGTCATCACGAGCGATCAGTGGGTCGAAGTGACGGTCTTCGAAGACGTGAGCCTCTCCGAGGAGATCGACCAGGGGAAGGTCGCCATCGGCATCCGGCCGGATGAAGTGGGCGCGGCCGGCGGATTCATCCGCCCCGGTGATCGCGTGAACTTGATTGCCTCGGCGTCCGTTCAGATCAACAGCTTCCTGCAGGTGCTCGAGAATCCCGCGCTTCGCGAGGTCGTCCTCGGCACGGAGTTCTCGTCGAGCGGCACGCCTGCCCCATCGTTCACGGGGACGGAGGAAGACGGAGGCGCCGCACCCGAAGAGGCCGACCCGGTCGCGGGCCTTGCACAGACGTTCCCCTCCGAACTCGACTTCACGCAGACGATCCTGCAGGAGGTCGACGTGCTCGCTGTCGGAGCGGATACCCCCCCGAATCGCACAGGCGCTGGTTTGACGCCGGTCGGCAACCAGATCGTCGTGCTCGAGGTCACACCGCAGCAGGCTGAACAAATCGAGTTCGCTCGGCAGTACACGACCGTGGCGATGGCCCTGCTCCCGAGCGACGTGCCGTACACACCATTCGATTCGGCCGGTGTGATCGTGGACGACCTGTTCACGCTGATCGACCGCATCCAAGCACAGGTGGAGGCTGCTCTTGGTGGCTC
>JAHEEL010000090.1 GCA_024640745.1 Actinomycetes bacterium | reverse complement strand
AGCTCGTGCGGCTCCTTGTCGATCGCGGCTCGAACGTCTCGGTGGTGGCGCTCGACGACGACGACCTGTCCGGTGTCCTGGCCGACCACGCCGGCAGGAAGGAAGCCGTTGAGGCCTACGGCGCCGACGTCGGCGACGAGACGCAGGTGCGCGAGGCCATCGTTCGGGCTTCGGACCGATTGGGGCCGTGCGACCTGCTCATCACATCGGCGGGCGTATCCCGGCCGGGCCGTTTCCTCGAGATGCCGGATGGGGAGTTCGAGCGCCACATGCGCGTGAACTACTTCGGGACGCTCTACGCGATTCGCGCCGTCGTCCCATCGATGATGGCTCGCAGGAGCGGACGGATTGTCGCGATATCCTCGGCTGCCGGCCTGCTCGGTGTCTTCGGATACTCGGCCTACGGATCCACGAAGTACGCCGTGCGGGGCCTGTGTGACGTATTGCGAACCGAGCTCAAGCCGTACGGAATCTACGTGGGCTGTGCGTTCCCGACCGACGTGGACACGCCGCAGTTCGCCGGCGAGCAGCCGTTCCTGCCGGATGAGACCAGGGCTATCTCCGGTACGGTGAAGCCGATCTCGGCGGAGAAGGTTGCGGCGGCGATTGTGCACGGTGTCGACCGACGCCGGGCGAACATCTTCACCGACCGGACGACGACGGTGCTCGATCGGCTCGTACGGATGGCGCCCGGCCTCACGCAGCGATGGCTGGACGCCAGGGTCGCGCGAGTCGCGCGTAGTAGGCCTTCCGGCTGACCGCACCGGTCCACGGATATTCGTCTGGCATCGCCGCTGCGGCCCGAAGTACCCTCACGTCCGGAGGAAGGCATGTCGCGAGTCGTCGGTGCGGATGTGTGGAAGAACGGCTGGGTCGCCGTGGTCACCGTCGATGGGTGGATCGCGTCGATCGATGCGTACGACACGATGGCGGAGCTCGCCGCCGCCGAGACCGAGGCCACGGCGATCGCGGTCGACATTCCGATCGGGTTGCCGGTAGCGCCGCCGCGCCCTGCCGATTCTGCCGCCCGGCACTTCATCGGCGCTCGTTCGTCGAGCGTCTTCCCCACGCCGCCGCGTGATGTCCTGGAGGCGGCGTCGTATCAGGATGCATTGCGTCTCTCCCGGAAGCGCTACGGCGTCGGGCTGACCGCGCAGAGCTACGCGCTCCGACATCGGATCCTCGAGACCGACGATGTGGCGCGCGCCGATTCGCGCCTGATCGAGGTCCATCCGGAGGTCACGTTCCGTGCAATCGCAGGTGCAACCCTTGCCTATTCGAAGAAGAGCTGGAACGGCCACAGCGAGCGCCGCCGCCTCCTGTCCGGGGCCGGACTGTCGATCCCCGACCGTCTCCCCGATGCCGTTGGGGTCGTCCCGACCGACGATGTCCTCGATGCGGCGGCCGCGGCCTGGACGGCGGCACGCCATGCGGCGGGCGATGCCCGAACCCTGCCGGACGAGATTCCATTGCCCGGCTTCGGCGAGGTGATCTGGTACTGACCGAGGCTACGGCGAATCCGTTGGCGGTGTGCCTCGCGATAGTCCGTTTCTGTCACAAGGACTCCCTACGCTGAGGTCTCGAGATCGATCAATGGAAGAGAGGCCGTCCCCGTGGAAGCTGCACTGATTCTTCTGTCCGTGGCTTTGGTCGTGGTCGCCGGTGTGATCGTCTGGGTCGTGCTGCGTCGGGACGACGCCGCGAGCAGGGAGATCGACCAGCAGATCGAGCAGTTGGTGTCCGCACAGGAGCGAGCGCAGGAGAACCTCTCGGGCCAGCTCAAGATGCTCAACGACCAGCAGAGCGCCACGGCGGCGGCCACCGCGAAGGCGCTTCAGGAGTCGTCGGAGCGCCTGACGAAGTCGATGAACGACCGGCTCGAGCAGGTTCAGGATCGGATGGGGCAGAGCCTGCAGAAGTCGTCGAAGGAGACCGCGGAGTCGGTCACCAAGCTGACGGAGCGGCTCTCGGTGATCGACCAGGCACAGCAGAACATCACCAAGCTTTCCACCGAGGTCGTCGGGCTCCAGCACATCCTCGACGACAAGCAGGCTCGGGGGGCTTTCGGAGAGGTGCAACTCGAGGCGATCGTCGAAGACGCCCTCCCCGCCACGGCCTACGAGTTCCAGAGCGTCCTCTCCAACGGCAAACGGGCCGACTGTCTCATCAAGCTCCCGAACCCGCCTGGATCAGTCATCGTCGACGCGAAGTTCCCGCTCACCGCCTACCGCAACATGCTCGGCGCCGACGATGACGCCGCTCGCGCGGCCTATGCCAAGCAGCTCGGCGAAGACGTCAAGAAGCACGTGCGCGACATCTCGGAGCGATACATCATTCCGGGTGAGACGGCGGACTCGGCGCTCATGTTCCTGCCGTCCGAAGCCGTGTATGCCGAGCTCCACGCGCACCACCCCGCGATCGTCGACGCCAGCTACAAAGCGCGGGTCTACATCGTCTCGCCGACCACGATGATGGCGACGCTGACAACGGTGCGGGCGGTGCTGCGTGACGTCGAGATGCGCAAGCAGGCCGGCGTCATCCAGGCCGAGGTCGGCACGATGCTCACGGATGTCGGTCGGCTGTCCGATCGGGTCGCGAACCTGCGCAAGCACTTCGACCAGGCCAACCGGGACATCGATCAGATCGAGACCTCGGCGACCAAGGTCCAGAACCGCGGAACGAGGATCCACGAACTGGACCTCGGTGAGACCGGCCAGGAGGTGCTGCCGCCCTCGGCACCCGACCCAACACTCCTCGACGAGTAGCTGGTAGCCATGGTTCGCCGTGTTCCCGTGGCGTCAGAAGCCCACAGATCGAGCGTTGTGAGGCGATCGAAGCATGTACCTCCAGGCGATTGAACCGACCAAGCGGATTCCGCGACACGAACACCGCGTCCGTACGTTCAGCCGCGCGTATCAGCTCATCATCGACGTCGGCGATCGCTACGTCGTTGAAGCGACCGACGTTCGCGACCTCGTGCCGCATGTGTGCGCGACGTTCGGCGTTCCGCAACCGGACCTCGCCTTCAACGTTCGACGCCGCCCGGA
The DNA here is from genome assembly GCA_024640745.1 of Actinomycetes bacterium. Classification (GTDB taxonomy): domain Bacteria; phylum Actinomycetota; class Acidimicrobiia; order Spongiisociales; family UBA5794; genus JAHEEL01. The sequence continues at coordinate 5,862 of JAHEEL010000090.1, read as the reverse complement.
CACCGGCCAGTGCTGGGCGCCGCGATCGGCGCTGGTCGAAACCTACGGCGAGGGTCGAGTGGCTGCATGGGAGCGCCACCGTAGGCGGATCTACCCCGACAACGGTCAAGTCAGGCTCGGCACCACTACGACAGTTCGGACGCTCGCTCATGAGCTCGGTCACCATCTCGTCCATCTGCTCGAGCCGATCGGGACACCGGCACACGGAAAGGTCTGGGTGCAAAGATTCGATGACGCCATCGAGTGCATCGTGAACCATCTCGGTGCCCCCGTCCGTCGCTGACGTCCGTGCCGCACCGTCGGGGCGATCCCCGATTCCGTTCTTCGAGTGGCGGTTGGATGTCGGTACCGAAGCTCACCGTGCTCGTGGTGGCGGTGCGCCCGAACGATCGGGCGAGCCAGGCAAGGTGTTGTTCTTCGACGACATCCATGCCAGGCCAACGCCGCAGGCCCTCGACATATTCGCCTCCGGAGGTGTGCACCGGGCTACGGACTACTCCTGAGCGCGCACCCAGCGACGGATCGCGGCTTGGGCGGCCACGTCATCTTCGTTGTACTCGAGAAGTCGCAAGCGCTGCGCGTCATCTCCGGATACGGCATCGGCGTACCAAAGCTCGGACTGCGCCCCGCCGGGATCGCTATCGCGCCAGTGGAAGCCGCACAGCGGGGCGATGACCTTCAGGGAGTAGCCGTTGGGCGACACGAATCGCTGTTTGATCCACCACCACAGATCGCAGGCATGCTCGTCGAACCAGGCGTCGACCGACGGCGCAGATCGAAGCGTCAATCCCTGGCGGAGCGCCGCTTCGTTGAGGATGGTGCGTTCGTAGCCGGTCCAGTGGTACACGACCGCATCATTCCGCTCTGCGACATCATCGAAGAACTCGAACAGATCGCGCAGGACGCGCCGCTCACCGGAGGCCGTTCCGCTCCACTCCGAGATCGGCCGGAATGCGGCGCCGTGTGGCTCGTGGATGAGCAGACCGGCCAGGTAGAGGCTGCCTCCGTAGGTCTCGATGTCGAAGTCGATCTCAGTGTCGGCGGCCGGGAGAGCCAGGTCGACGCCCGAGCGGCGGAGGAGGGATCCCGTGGCTCGGGCGCGCGCTTGAAGCGTGGCCTCTTCGGCTATCTCGTATCCACCGTGCACGCTGCCGGGCTCGAGGTTTGCCATGGCCGAAGTCGTGCTGATCCCCGCCTCGAGGAGTTGCTCGGTGTCGTTTGGGGTGATGGCGGGAAGCAGCGATACGTGATCGATCGCCTCGAGCTCGGCACGGCAGAAGTCGGCCCATGGACACGATCGGCACTCGCCCCGCCAAACCGCCTTGATGAAGGGCTCGTCCGGCTGCAGGCGACCGACCGTCGTGACGAGGACCGCTTCCTGGAGTGCCTCGCGATGCCGCTCGAGGATGGGGGGTCGGCCGGCTGCCAGATCGACCCACGCCACGATCATGGGCGTCTCGGCGCCGATGATTCCCCCGAGGTGTCGCGGATTGGCGAATCCAACCTCGTCGAGCAGTTTCCAGTAGTGAGCGATCTGAAGCAGATCGTTGATGCGGTTGGCCCTGAATGTTGCCGTCGTGCCGTTGACGTCCTCCATTTGATCGAGTGAGGTGACCCGCACCGGGATACCCAAGGGTCCGATGGCCTTGTGGTGCTTGACGTCGATCGGCGCGTAGCCGTCGTCGAGCCGCACGAGGATGTCCGGGGCGCCGACGGACTGCAGGGACTCCGACGATAGGCGTCCGCCGAGGATCAAGGACGCACCGGCCTGCATCGCTTCGAGGGTGATCGCTTCGCGGTCGCTGCTGCGGACGTCACCTGCAATCACCAGAGGCGTGCCGGAGTCGATTCGGGTTCCCGGCTCGACCGCGACCGTCGGCTGCATCCCTTCGAGCAGGGCGGAAACAACGGCGTCTTCCCAGCGGCGGCCCTCGGCGATTCGGTGTTCCACGACCGGGTCGGTGGTGCGCTCGGCCGTGTTGTAGCGATCGTGGTGAATCCGAGTCGGACACCGCCCGAGCTCGCCCCCGCCGATCATGACGGTCCCGGTTTCTTCGTTGGTGCGATTCATCGCCACCATCTTCGCACCGCAGGATGACACGAAATGCCCGCGTGGTCGACTCGGGTTGGATGTGCTTACCCCCCAGACCGTGCCGGCCTTCCACCGCACTCGAACGGCGATAACCCATGTTCGACATGAGCTGCGGCGCCGATTGGGGCGGCAGGGTGCGAACGTGCGTGGCTCCCGCGGATGGCCGGAACCCTCGCCGATGACCCGCACGCACGCCCGGACGGACCGAATCGGCCGAGTGCTATCGGCGCCAGCTCTCACGGTTGAGCAGGATGAGGATCGGGAGGATCTCGAGGCGCCCCACGATCATCAGGCCGGCGAGCAACCACTTCCCAAGCATCGGCACCTCGAGGTAGTTGCCGGTCGGACCGACGGAGCCGAGTCCCGGCCCGACGTTCCCGAGCGACGACGCGACCGCCGACACGGTCGAGACGATATCCAGATTGGGGCCCCAGATCGAGCTGATCACGGCGAGCGCGAAGCTGCCGGTCATGAACGCGAACATGTAGAGGAGGAAGAACGTCTGCACCGCCTCGACGAGATCGTCCTTGAGCGGGTCCTTGCCGATCCGCGCAACGAAGATTCCCCGTGGATGGATCAGCCGCCGGATGTCCGTCCTCGACGCTTCGTACAGCACCTCATGGCGGTAGATCTTCACCGACCCCGCCGTCGACCCGGCCATTCCCCCGATGAACATGAGTCCCACGATCATGATCTGGAGCGCCGGTTTCCAGAGTCCGAAGTCGGCGGTCCCATATCCGGTGGTGGTGATCATCGACGCAGAAGTGAACAGGGCGTCTCTGATCGTGTCGTGCACGGAGCCGCCCCAGGTGCCGACGATCATCACGGTGGCCGCCACGGCGGTGATCCCCAGATACACGCGGAATTCCGTGCTTCGCATGTAGACCCGCGGCTTGCGCATAGCCCGGTAGTGCAACGCAAACGACGTTCCGGCGAGCACCATGAACATGATCACGACCCATTGCGAGTAGCTGCTGAAGGCGTTGAGCGATCCGGCGTTCGTGCTGTAGCCGCCGGTCGACATGGTCGTGAACGCATGGTTCACCGACTCGAAGAGCGTCATCTCTCCGACCCACAGCAAGATCACCTCGACGGCTGTCAGCGCCACGTAGACGATCCACAATCGCTTGGCAGTCTCCTTGAAGCGTGGTGTGAGGCGGTCGGGCATGGGGCCGGGCGACTCCGCCCGGGCGAGCTGCACGGCCCCCATCCCGAGCAGCGGCAGGATGGCGATGGAGAGCACGATGATCCCCATGCCGCCCAGCCATTGCGTGAACGATCGCCAGAATTGGATTCCGTGCGGGAGCGCTCCCGGATCGGGAATCACCGACGAGCCGGTCGTGGTGAAGCCGCCGACCGTCTCGAACACTGCGTCGGTGACGTTGGTGATCGACTCGGTGAAGAGATAGGGGAGCGCGCCGACAAGGCCGATGGCGATCCAGGCGAGCGCGACCGCAGCGAATCCTTCCCGGGTACTCAACTCGCCCGGCCGATCGAACCACCGCCACAACACAAGGCCGATCGCCGTTGTGACGAGCGCGGCGACGGTGATCCATACCGCCGTGGACCATTCCTGATAGATGAGGGAGACGCCGGCCGAGACGAGCATCGTGACGCCGATCGCGCCGATGACGGCGCCAACGACATTGAGTAGGTGCCGCCAGGCCATCCCGGCTAGCCCGACAGGCTCTCGGCAGCGCCGATTGCCTCCGGCCGAGCGATGACAATCAGGTGGTCACCCTCCTCGATCACCGTGCTGCCTCGGGGCACGAACGCCTTATCGCCGCGCTGGACGCCTCCGATGATGAGCGACGCCGGTGCCTTCAATTCGTTGAGCGATTTCCCGATGGCGGGGCTCGTCGATCTGACCTCGAGTTCGATGGCCTCGGCGTCCGAATCGGAGAACGTAGTCACTGAATGGATGATGCCCCGCCGTACGAATCGGAGGATCTCGTTTGCCGCAGAGAGGCGGGAGCTCACGGTTGCATCGATACCGGCACCGCTGAGGAGGCCCACGAGGTCGGTGTTCGTGAACCGAGCGATGACCTCCCCCGCGCCCAGTTCCTTGGCAACGAGACAGGCCAGGAGATTGTCCCCGTCCCAGCCGCTGAGGGCGAGCACCGAGTCGGCAGCGTCGACGCCTTCGGCCATTAGGAGCTTCGGGTCGGTCGGGCTGCCACAGACCGCGACGACTCGGGGGAGCCGCTCAGCGACGAGATGGCATCGCTCCCGGTCCTCGTCGATGAGCGTGGTCGAGATTCCATTGTTGGAGAGCATCGCAGCCGTGATCTGCGCCAGACGGGTTGCGCCGAGCACGATGGCCTTCTCGGCCGCCGTGTCGCTGATCCCGAGCAGATCGTACGCCTCGTCCGTCGTGTCGGCTTGAACCATCAGGAGCACGTGGTCGTGTGGCTCGAGGATCGTTGAGCCGCGAGCGATCATCGTTTCGCCGTGGCGAATCACCGCTACGACGAGCCAATTCCATCCGTCGACCGCGCGACGGAGCTCAGCCAGAGTCGTTCCGACGAACGCCGCCTTGGGGTGGACGTAGGCGCCGAGGAGCACGAGCTGTCCGTCGGCGAACTCGACGAGATCGGAGATCGCCCCTCGCCTGACGAGCGCGAGGAGGTCCCGTGCTGCCGCCTCCCCGGGATCGATGATGAAGTCGACACCGAGCTCCTCGACTTCAGCCTTGAGCTCGGCATCTTCGACGCGGGCGACCGTTCGCGGGATTCCGATCGTGGTCGCTGCACTGCATGCGAGGACGTTGATGGCGTCTGACGAACTCACGGCGATGAGCAGGTCGGCGTCGTCCAGGCCCGCCTTCACCAATGTCGAGGCGGATGCTCCGTTTCCTGTGACCACGATGCAATCGATCGACGACTGAACCTCGGCGGCTCGAGCCGCGTTCGACTCGACCAAGACGATGTCCTGACCCTCGAGCGCAAGGCGCTCGGCGAGATACGATCCAACGGCCCCTGCGCCGACAATGACAATCCGCATCGACCCGACAGGATAGGTCCGCAGACCGGCCGGTACGAACCTCGCGATCGATCAAGGCCGACGGGTAGTCCGCCGTCGGCTCTCGACGTGAACGGCGGGCGCGGCCGGCTGGGTCTGGAGCCTGCACGCGGCGGCAAGATCTCGGGACTACCCCGTCGAATCGGCGCCGGTCCCGGCGTCTCTCTGGTTGGAGTCTCATACGAAAGGAGATCCTCATGAAACGGATGATGCTTCTCACGAGCCTCATCATGGTGCTCTCGCTCTTCACGGCCACGGCGGCGCTCGCCGGACCGGGTCCTGCCCCCGACAGCGGCGACCGGGTCGGCGATACGGTCGTGACCCAGACACAAGAACGAGCACAGATCAACGAAGCGGCCTGTCAGGCAGGCGACCCGGATTCTGAATGTGAGCCGGTCCAGGAGCGGACACAGACTCGCGAGGAGGTCCAGGTTCGCGAGCACGACGGTGACTGCCTCGGCTCCGACGCGGAGTGTGAGCCGGCTCAGGAACGTGCTCAGGCTCGTGACAGAGATCAGCTCGGTGCGAACGACGCAACGTGCCTCGGCACCGACACCGCATGCTCGGCCGATCCTGAGATGACACGGACCGAGGCACAGAACCGCCTCATGGAGCGTATCGCAGCCGCTGTCGGCGATAGCGGCGACGGAGAGTACCTTTTCGCCATGGTGCGCTGGATGTGGGCCCACCTGTTCGGGCCGCTCACCGCGCTGTTCCTGTAGCCGAATCGTCGGAAGGCATGTGAGCGA
>JAHEEL010000254.1 GCA_024640745.1 Actinomycetes bacterium | reverse complement strand
TGGGCTGCTGTTCGGTTGCCTGTTCCTGGTGTTCGTGATCGCACTCGTCGCCGCGGTGGCAGCCCGGGCCTCGTCCGTCCTCGGGACGGTGATGATTTCCATCGTCGTCCTGTTGATCATGCCGATCTTCGGGATCTCCGAGGCCCTGGGTCGCTGGCTCCCCTCACATCTCGGCGGAGCGCTGGCCACCATCCCCGCAGGTACAGAGTCGTTCAGTGACTATCTGCCGGCTACGGCGGTGACCGTTGTCACGACGGTGGGGCTGTTCTTCGTCGCTCTGCGATTCGCCGCCTCCCGCGAGCTCTGATCGAAGACTCAGGCGCCCTCTGCGTCAGGCCCGGGCCGATCGGATGTAGTCGCGGTACCAGGCGTAGCTGGCCTTGGGGATGCGGGCCTGGGTCTCGTAGTCGACCCGAACGAGACCGAACCGCTTCGAATAGCCGAACCCCCACTCGAAGTTGTCCATCAGCGACCACACGAAATAGCCCTTCACGGGAACCCCATGATCGATCGCTTCCGAGACGGCTTCGAAGTGCCGGTCGAGGTAGGAGATCCGGTCCTGGTCGTCGACGTAGCTGCGGTCGTCCTGCACGTCGGGGTAGGCGGCACCGCTCTCGGTGATATAGATGCGCTCGTAGCCGTAGTCGCGCAGTCGTTCGAGCAGCGGGATGATGCCGGCCGGAGCAACTGCCCAGCCCATCTCGGTGTATTCGGTCGGCTCAGCCACGACCTCGGTCCTGTCTGCCTCGGTGACAGAATCGGACCGGACGATTCGGATCGAGTAGTAGTTGAGCCCGATCTGATCGATGGGGGCGGCGATGAGGTCGAGATCGCCGGGTCTGACCACGGCCATGTCCCAGCCGTAGTCCTCGACTGCATCTCGGGGATATCCGCGGCCCGACACGGGATCGAGAAACCAACGCCCGAACTTCTGATCCTCGAGATCGGCCGCGGCGTGATCGGCGGGATGTCCGGACGCAGGCACCATGTGGTCCATGTTGAGAACGATCCCGGCATTGCCTCCCGCCGCCTGGATTCGGGGAACGGCGAGGCCGTGAGCCAGCAGCAGATGGTGAGCTGCGTCGAGGCCGTTCTCGACACCGGTGAGGCCTGGAGCGTGGAACCCGGCCATGTACCCGAGCAGCGAAGAGCACCACGGTTCGTTGAGCGTCATCCAGTTCTCGATGCGATCGCCGAGGCGGTCGACGACGACCTCGGCGTAGTCGGCGAACGCCTCGGCGGTCCTGCGATTCAGCCAGCCGCCGTCGTCCTCGAGCGCCTGCGGCAGATCCCAGTGATACAGCGTGGGATACGGAGTGATGCCTGCCGCGAGCAATCCGTCGACAAGCCGATCGTAGAAGTCGAGACCGGCCTGGTTCACGCCGCCGACTCCTTCGGGAACGATCCTCGGCCAGGCGATCGAGAAGCGGTAGGCGTCGACGCCGAGCCGGCTCATCAGTTCGATGTCGTCGGGGTATCGGTGGTAGTGGTCGCAGGCGACATCGCCGTTCTCGCCGGTCAGGATCTTGCCGGGGGTATGTGAGAACCGATCCCAGATGGACTCGCCTCGACCAGCCTCGTCGACCGCTCCCTCGATCTGATAGGACGCAGTTGCGACCCCCCAGATGAAATCGGCGGGGAACGCGCTCATTCGAGGTGGCTGGTCGGCATGGCGGCATCGTATCCGCCGGCACTCGCGTCACGCGTCACGCGTCACGCGTCACGCGTCACGCCACACGCCGACAGGCGCTTCACCTCCGGCGTGCTCCGTCGTAGAGAACGAACGTGAAACGTGAAACGTGAAACGTGAAACGAACTAGTCCCGGAAGTTGGTGAATTGGACGGGGATCGGCAGGTCCATCTGCTTGACGGCCGCGATGACCTCCTGGAGGTCGTCGCGCTTCTTGCCGCTCACCCTCAACTGGTCCCCTTGGATCTGCACCTGGACTTTGATCTTCGTGTCGCGAACCCGCTTCGACAGGTCCTTGGCGAGGTCGGACTCGATGCCCTGGTTGAGGACGAAGACCGCCTTGGATCGGGCTCCCCCGACCGGCTTGATGTCCCCGCCGGAGATGGCTTTCACGTCGACGTTGCGACGTACGAGACGAGTCTTGAGCACCTCAACTGCCGCCTCGACCCGGCCGGGGGAATCCGACTCGATCGAGATTTCGTTGTCGGAGAACTTGACCTCGGTGTCGGTTCCCCTGAAGTCGTAGCGATTCCCAACCTCACGCAGCGTCTGATCGACGGCGTTGGTGACTTCTTGTCGATCCACTTCGGACACGATGTCGAATGTCGGCATCCGATCCTCCTCGAGACTCTCAACCAAGCTGCGCGATGCGGCAGCGGGGCACAGTATGGCCGCTCGAGCGCTCAGGACCCGGTGCGGGCCGACCATCGGTTGATCGTCACGACGTCGCAGGAGGTCATCGATGCCGCATCGTCGTTCAACCAGGCGTGGACCTCGAACCGGGCGGACTCTCCCGGATAGAGGTCGCGGATCCTGGCGCGCTGATCGCCGAGCCGGCGGTCGGCGTCGGAGAACGAGACAACGACTGCATACGTGCCGACCGCGTCGGAGCGATTGC
>JAHEEL010000253.1 GCA_024640745.1 Actinomycetes bacterium | reverse complement strand
ATTCGCGTGTGGGGGTGCCCGACCACCGCGATGTGGGTCTACCGGCTCGGGTCGAACGCGCGAAGCGCATGTTGTTCACCGGCGACAAGATCGACGGCCGAGAAGCCGAGCGGATCGGGCTCGTGCACAAGGCGGTCGCAGCTGCAGAGCTCGATGCCGAAGTCGAAGCACTCGCCGACCGCATCTCCACGGTCCCCATCAACCAGCTCATGATGCAGAAGCTCGTGATCAATCAGGCGGTCGAGGCGATGGGCCTTCATCAAACGCAGATGTTCGCGACCGTCTTCGACGGAATCACCCGCCACTCGCCGGAAGGCATCAATTTCAAGCACCGCGCCGAGCAGGTCGGCTGGAAACAAGCGGTCCGTGAGCGCGACGAAGGGACCTACGACTGGACGGCCGACCGCCGGTTCGAGGAGTCGTGATAAGGTTGGGCCGATGCAGGTGATCCCGGTACCGTGCTTGAGCGACAACTACGCATACCTCGTGGTTCAAGGTCGAATCGCCGCGGTCGTGGATCCTTCCGAAGCCGACCCGGTGCTCCGTGCGATCGAAGAGCACGGGTTGAAGCTCACCGAGATTTGGCTGACCCATCATCACTGGGACCACGTAGGCGGCATCGAGCCTCTGGTCGAGGAATGCCCCGTCGCTGCAGTGCGAGGCTCCCGCTACGACGCGAAGCACGAGAGAATTCCGAGCCAAACGGACGCGCTGTCCGACGGCGATTCCTTTGATTTCGAAGGCGCAACCGTAGACATCGTCGAGATCCCGGGCCACACGCTTGGAGCGATCGCATTCATCACCGAGGGCAACCTCTTCAGTGGCGATACGTTGTTCATCGCCGGGTGCGGCCGCGTCTTCGAAGGCACGATGGGGATGATGGCGCAATCGCTCACGAAGCTCCGATCGCTCCCAGCCGATACGAAAGTTTGGTGCGGGCACGAGTACACCATCAACAACCTGCGTTTCGCGCGAACCATCGAGCCCGGGAACGCGGAGATTACTCGCGCGTTCGAGGAAGCGATGGCGACGCGCGAAGCGAAGCGGTTCACGGTGCCCGGCCGACTCGCTCGGGAGCTCGCCACGAACCCGTTCTTGCGTTTTGACCATCCCGACGTCGCTGCAGGTCGGGATCCGGTGGCCTCGTTCACCGCGATTCGCCGCGCAAAGGACAACTTCTAGCGATGACGACACGAAGAGCGCGCTGGGCCCGGGACGAGCATGGCATTCCGGAGATCACTGCAGACGACATCGACGGCCTTTATTGGGGCATGGGCTACTGCCACGCGATGGATCGCGGGCTGCAGATGCTCATCATGCGGATTCTCGGGCAGGGGCGCGCCGCCGAGTTGCTCGATGGAAGCGACGCGATGGTCGAGGTCGATCGGTTCTTTCGGCGAATGAACTGGAACAGCGACGTCGCGGACGAGGCCGAGAAGCTCAGTATCGAAGCCCGCGCCGGGTGCTCGGCTTACTGTGAGGGGATCAACGCGCGCTTTGCAACAACAACCCCTTGGGAGCTCAAGCTCGTCGGCGCTCGCCCGGACCCATGGACGGTCGGCGACTCGCTGCTCTTAGCGCGCATGACCGGCTTCCTCACGCTCGCCCAATCCCAGGGAGAGGTCGAGCGCTTCTTCGTCGAGATGGTCAAAGCGGGCGTAAGCGACGCTCACCTCGAGGCGCTCTTCCCCGGCTGCACATCGGGACTGGATCGTGCCGTCGTGGAGAAGGTGCAACTCACCGAGCGCATCGTGCCCGAATCGGTCAAGTGGGCCGCCACTGCGTCCCGCATGATCGCCTCGAACAACTGGTGCATCTCCGGCTCGCGGACCGCTTCGGGCGCCGCCATGCTCGCGAACGATCCGCATCTTGAAACCAATCGTCTCCCCAATATCTGGGCCGAACAGAGCTTTCGCTGGCCGGGAGGCTATGCGCTCCTCATGACGATGCCTGGCCTGCCCGCGCCTCTCGTCGGTCGGAATGAGCATGTTTCTTGGGGCGCGACATACACGTTCATGGATGCCATCGACTCCTGGGTCGAACACTGCCGCGAAGGCAAATACCGGCGCGGTGAAAGCTGGTTCGACTTCGATCGGCGTGTCGAAACGATTCATCGCAAGAAGGGCGACCCCGTCATCGAAACGTTCTGGGAGAACCAGCACGGCGTGCTCGACGGCGACCCCAACGTCGGAGGGTATCGCCTCGCCACGCGGTGGTCCGGCTCGTTCGGGGGGGCCCACTCGATCAACTCGCTCCTTGCGATGTGGACGGCTCAGACGGTGGCGGAAGGTATGGCCGCGTTCGCACCCGTCGAGTCGGCGTTCAACTGGATCTTTGCCGACGGTGCCGGCGACATCGGCTATCAGATGTCGGGGTTGATGCCCAAGCGCCAGAGCGACTGGTCTGGTTTCGCTCCGCGGCCCGGCTGGGAAGGGAGATTCGACTGGGCCGGATTCGTCGACCCGAGCCTTCTCCCCCGCGTCCACAATCCCGAGAGCGGCATCGTCGTGACCGCCAACCAGGACCTCAACTACCTCGGCGAAGTCGATCCGATCAATGCACCGATGGGCGACTATCGCGCGCGCCGCATCGAGC
>JAHEEL010000252.1 GCA_024640745.1 Actinomycetes bacterium | reverse complement strand
AGCGAGCGCCCGATGAGGCGTTGAATCTCCTGCGAACGTCCGCTCTGCTTGCCCTTCTTGACCTCGCGGTCGGAGCGGGTGTCGGTGGCGCGCGGCAGCATGGCGTACTCGGCGGTCACCCAGCCCTCGCCCGAACCACGCAGGAACGGCGCAGAGCGGTCGAGCACGCTGGCGTTGCACAGGACCACCGTGTCACCGGCGCGGTAGAGCACGCTGCCCTCCGGGTAACGGATGAAATCGGGCTCGATGGAGATGGGTCGGGTCTCGTTCGGTTCACGGCCGTCGGGTCGCATGGGCCACTCCTTGTCGGTGGAGGAGTATAAACCCTTGCGGGAATTCGGAATGGCCGCGCTCGGCGGAGGCGTCCGGCTTGAGGCTCCGCCATCGGCTCGTCCCGCACAGGTCGCCTCTGGCTTCGCCGTGACAAGCTAAGTTCCGATACGTGCCGCGTACGGTGGGTTACCGTGTCCTTGAAATGGTGCGACAATTGGCATCATGAAGGGCTTCGTCGCAGGCGGACGGGATCGTGGTCGAGGTGTCGTGATCGTGTCAGCCGCGTTTCTCGCCTCGCTCGCGGTTATCCCGGCGTCGGCCCAGGAGCTCGTGCCGGCCGCCTACACGCCCGCGCCGTATGGCGTGAACGTGGTGACCGTGACCACGTCCTTCAACGACGGCGACATCTCCTTCGATCCGTCGGGCCCCATCGAAGACGGTAGCGGAAGGATCGGGACGTCGAGCGTCGGATATGCACGGACGTTCAACTTCGCAGGGCGGTCCGCAAACATCGGTTTCATAGTGCCGTACGTCCTCGGCGACCTCCAGGGTCTGGTCAACGGCGTGCCGGCGTCGGCCGAACGCTCCGGTTTCGGCGATATCGGCTTTCGCGGCGCCGTCAACCTGTACGGCGGCCCGGCGATGTCTCCGAAAGAGTTCAGTGCCTACCTTCCGAAAACCCTGGTCGGAGTGACCGTGTCGGCTTCGGCGCCGACCGGTCAGTACGATCCGTCGAAACTGATCAACATCGGCACCAACCGGTGGGCCGTCAAGGCAGAGCTGGGCTTCGTCCAGGTCATCGGGGAGTGGGCGATTGACGCCTACGTTGGCGCGAACCTCTTTACGGACAACACCGAATTTCTTGGCGACAACACCCTCTCGCGAGACCCTATCTACTCGACGCAGGCCCACCTGCGGTATCGGTTCAACCCCAAAATCTGGGGGGCTTTCGATGTCAATTACTGGCGCGGCGGCCAGACAACGGTGGACGGTGTCGACAACGACGACGAGCAGAGCAACAGCCGGGTCGGCTTGACGTTCTCGATCAAGTTGAGCCCCCGCCAGAATCTTCGTGTCGCCGTCAGCACGGGCGCCGTCACCCGGATCGGCGGCGATTTTCACTCGATCGGAGCCTCGTACTCGTACAGCTGGTCGGCGAGGCCGAGGACGAGGTAGCGTCGCCGGCTGGATCTCGAAGCCCGATCTACGCGACGCCGTCGATGTCGACGACCGTGAGGTGCTCGGGCTCGACCCCGAGAATCGAGGTCGCGATCCGCAAGAAGCGGTCGGAGGCGTCGGTCAGCTGGATGTGGACGGAGCCCCGTCCGCCGGCAGCCACGTCGACCAAATCGGCGTGCTCGACGATGACGGCGTCGGCCACGGCTCGTGCCGAGTCGACCAGTCGCACTTTCGGTCCGACGACTCGTTGCAGCGAAGCGGTGAGCATCGGGTAGTGGGTGCAGCCGAGGATGATGGTCTCGGCACCCCAGTCGAGCAGGTCCTTCAGATAGTGTCGTGCGATCTGATCGGTCACCGGGTGGTCGCCCCAGCCCTCTTCGGCCAGCGGCACGAACAGTGGACACGGTGTTGCCGCAACCTCGATCGAGGGATCAAGTGTCGAAAGGGCTTGCTGGTAAGCATCCGACCGGATGGTCCCTTCGGTGCCGATGACCCCGATCCGGGTGGCCCCGGTTGCCAGCGCCGCCCTGACGCCCGGGAGCACCACGCCGACGACCGGCATGGGGGAGGCCTCGGCGAGAGCGTCGAGCGCATAGGAGGTCGCGGTGTTGCACGCCACGACCAGCAGCTTGATGTTGCCCGCCGACAGGTGGTTTGCGGCGTTGAGGGCGTAACGGCGAACGGTCGCGGCGGTCTTCGTGCCGTAGGGCAGCCGGGCGGTGTCGCCGAGGTAGAGGAAATCTTCATCAGGAAGACGATCCCGAAGCGCCTGGAGAACGGTGAGACCACCAACACCTGAATCAAAGACCCCGATGGGGCGATCCTGGCTCATGAAGCGGCGATGAATCTCTTGTTGAGGACGAGTGGTTTGGAGAGGTCGAGATGGCCGGTGAGAGTCGGCACTTCGTGACCGCCGAAAAGCAGTTGGACGGCTGTCACTTCGGGACAGTTGAGGATGATGGAGTCGATCACTCCGTACGCCAGGAGCAACTCGGTGCTTGATCCCGTGAGGGGCTCGGGTGGGGCCGTAAGGTCGACGAAGGCATTGCCGTTTTGATCGACGAAGATCGCATCGACCGTCGCCTCGTAGGGAATGACAGGAGCCAACTGCTGGCTGTTTCTGGGACCGCCAAGAAGCTCGTTCACCACAACGCG
>JAHEEL010000089.1 GCA_024640745.1 Actinomycetes bacterium | reverse complement strand
AGCTCCAAGCACTCGAGGCGGCCCATCCAGAGCTCATCACGGCCGATTCCCCAACCCAACAGGTGGGCGCCCCGATCTCGGAGGCGTTCGCCCCCGTCACGCATCGAGAGCGCATGTTCTCGCTCGACAACGTGGAGAGCGTGGAGGGTCTCGAAGCCTGGCGGAATCGCGTGGTGCGAATCCTGGACCGGGAGCCGTCCGGGTATGCGTGCGAGCTCAAGATCGACGGTCTCGCCATATCGATCACCTACGAATCCGGCCATTTCGTGCGGGCTGCGACTCGCGGCGATGGCGTTACCGGGGAAGACATCACCGCGAATGTCTGGACGATGGAGAACGTGCCGCACGAGCTGTCGGGCGACATTCCCGCTGCAATCGAAGTCAGAGGAGAGATCTACATGCCGGTGTCGGCGTTCAATGAGCTGAATGCCCGCCAGGAAGCCGAAGGCAAGCCGCCCTACGTGAATCCTCGCAACACGGCGGCCGGATCGGTGCGGCAGAAGGACCCCGCGGTCACCGGGTCGCGCCGGCTCCTGCTGTGGGCCTACCAGATCGGCTTCCTCGAAGGTGGGCCGCCGCTTTCGTCACACACGGAGCAGATGGAGTGGATCGGGACCCTGGGGCTGCCGATCAATCCTGAGAACCGCACGGTGAATTCGATTGGCGAGGTCGAGGACTATGTGCGGGGCGCCGAAGTGCAGCGTCATGTCCACGACTACGACACGGACGGCATCGTGGTGAAGATCGATGCTCTTGCCGACCAGCGAGATCTCGGCTTCACGGCGAAGAGCCCCCGCTGGGCGGTCGCGTACAAGCTCCCGCCCGAGGAGAAGACGACACGGTTGCTCGACATCGAGGTGAATGTTGGCAGGACGGGGGCCGTGACTCCCTATGCCGTCCTCGATCCGGTGTTCGTCGGAGGCGTCACCGTCACGAATGCGACGCTCCACAACGAGGGAGACATCCATCGCAGAAACGTGCGACCGGGAGACACCGTGATCGTACGACGCGCGGGTGACGTCATCCCGGAGATCGTCGGTCCGGTGCTTTCGCTCCGTCCGGAGGGCCTGCCGGAGTGGCACATGCCTGCGGTATGTCCGTTCTGCGGCCATCCAATCGTGCTGCCCGACGGCGAGGCGAAAGCCAAGTGCACGGGCGGGTACGAGTGTCCAAGCCGCCTCCGGGAGCATCTCGCCCACTTCGCCGGTCGAGGGGCGATGGACATCGAGGGCCTCGGGTACAAGACGGTGGATTTCTTGCTGGCGGAGGGCCTCATTCACGATCCCGCCGATGTGTTCGCTCTGCGGCCCGAGGATCTCCTCGGTCGGGAAGGCTGGGGAGAGACGTCGGTCTCGAATCTCCTCGCTGCGATCGACCGTGCGAAGGATCGTGAAATCGGGCGGCTGATCACGGGCCTCGGAATCGACCACGTGGGCGGGACCGTGGCACGTGTGTTGGCCCGCCGCTTCGGGAGCATCGATGCGCTCATGGTGGCCACCGAGGAGGAGATCAGCGCGATCGAGGGGATCGGTCCCGAGATCGCCGGTTCGGTCGCTCGCTGGTTCTCCGATGCGGACAACGCCGAGTTGATCGAGAAGTTCCGCGCGGCCGGGCTCCGATTCGAGGATCCGGTGGCGGACCGCCGTGAGAGCGATCTCCTCGCCGGCGTCACCGTGGTGATCACGGGGTCACTCGATGCGTTCTCCAGATCCGACGCCAAGCGAGCCGTCGAGGATCGCGGCGGGAAGGTCACCGGCTCGGTCTCGAGCAAGACCAGTGCACTGGTCGCTGGAGCGACACCGGGCTCGAAGTACGCCAAGGCGCTCGACCTCGGCGTACCGGTGCTCGACGAAGCCGACTTCGTCCGCCTGCTCGAGCAGGGGACCACCGGGATCATCGACTGACGGCGCAGCTCTCAGCCGCTCTCTGCTCGAAACAGGACTTCGAGGCGGGCTTCATCCTCCACCTTGACGAAACCGGCGATCGACGGCGGTTCGATCCCGAACTCGGTGAGGGTGATGTCGGTCTCTCCCGTGACCGAAATCGTGTCGCCGTCCTTCCGTGCTTCAACGGTCCAGGTCAGTGCCCGCTCGGTCGAGTTGATCGTCATGGTGCCGGTGACGTCGAACGTGATGGGTGTGCCGTCTTGTCCGCCCGGCCAGACGAAGTCGCTCGATGCGAACACGGCGATCGGATCGGCGTCGAACAGCGAGGTGACTCGTTCGTCGCGACGAGGCTGGTCGGAGACGAACGTCGTCAGATCGAGCTCGAACTTGAATGCGCCGTCGGTCGAGACCGAGCCGGTGAGTGCTTCGGATCGCCCGACGGCGTCGACTTCGAGATTGCGCAGCGTCTCGGGGACGGTATACGTGGCGATCCCCTCGACGACCGTGAACTCCCCGCCGGTCGCGGCGCCGGAAGGCGACCCGGCTGCTTCGCCGGATGCAATCGGGGCCGTGCTCGCGGTCGTCTCCAGGTCGTCGAGGTCGAGCGCACCGTCCGCGCTGGTACCGCGACCGAAGAGGCCGAAGCCGACGATGAGCGCGAGCACAACGGGGATCAGCGCAGCCCACGCAGGTGCGATCGCCCTGGCGAAGGCGGGAGTGAGGAGGCCGACGGAGAGGAAGATCACGAGCGAGACCGCTCCCGCATAGGGGATGAACCGGTTGAGCGTGGTCTGGTCGATGATCGACGCAGCCATCATCGTGACGACGAAGCCACCGACCATTGCCAGCGCAAACGTGCGGGTCGCGTTCGACGACGCCCGGATTCGCCGCCACAGCATTCCCGACAGCGCTCCGATGATGAGCGCCGCAACGGTCACGGTCAGCGAGTTCGCGATCAGCTCGTCAGGTGTGTAGATGGGGAGAGCGATCAGCGATGCAGCAATGGCACCCACTGCACCGGCGGCAAGGCCGGCAAGGATCGGATTCAGCGCCCTGGGGTCGTACGTGTAATCATCGGTCATTGTGCAATCTCCCGGCTACTGAACGCGAAAGGTCCAGGTGAACATTCCCGGATCCGGGAGATCGTTCACCCGGTCCCACTCCGCGGACACCACATGGAACCCGGGGGTCCACGTCTCGACCGACTTGCCCGGCGCGGGCTCGAAGATGTGGAGGCCGGTCGCCTCCGTCCAGATCACCTGCTCAGGCGGTATCGGCACGTCGTCGATCGTCAATGTCGCGCGGTAGCCGGACGCGAGGTCGACGACGATCCGCGGCTGGCCAAAGACCAGGCTTCCATCGGTGGGATCGACCCGTTCGAGGGTCTCGGGATAGCCGCTGCCGGAGCCGCTCGGTGCAAACAACACGGCCCCGATCACAACCGCGATGAAGGCCAGGCCGAGCAGAAGCAGGATCACGCGGTACGCGGTACGGCTCATGGTTGGTCAGCGTAGGCCCCATCCCGGCGGCACGACGCGAAAACCGCCGCACCGACTTGCGGTGGATCCGGCGACGGTTGAGACTGTCACGATGCACCTCAACCCGGTCTTCGCCCGACTCGGCGACTACCCGATCGCACAGATACAGATGCGGGCACGCGATCTTCGCGACGCCGGCCTCCCTGTGATCGACTTCTCGATCGGTGATCCTCGCGAACCTACGCCGTCGTTCATCGTCGAAGCGCTACGCGAATCGGTGCCGCCGATCTCGCAGTACCCGACGGCGGCAGGGCTCATCGCCCTGCGGACGGCGATCGCCGATTACGTCGAGCGTCGATTCGGCGTCGGCATTGATCCCGCCACGCAGGTGATCCCGACCAGCGGATCGAAGGAGGCCATCTTCAACACGCCCTTCGCGTTCATCGATCGCGACGCAGGTGACGGTGTCGTCTACCCGACACCGGGCTATCCGGTCTACGAGCGCGGGTCTCTCTTCGCCGGAGCCACGGTGTTCCCCATCGAGCTCTCCGGGGACTTCGTGCTTCGAGCCGAGCAGATCCCCGGCGAGGCATGGGACAGCGCCCGACTCGTCTGGACCTGCTCACCGCACAACCCGGCCGGTTCGGTGGCGGCGCTCGAGGATATTGCCGGGCTCTACGTGCGATCCGTTGACGCCGGTGCACTCCTCCTCTCCGACGAGTGCTACTCGGACGTCTACGAAGAGTCTGTCTACCCGACCGGCCCCCTGTCGGTCCTGCAGGTCGCCGGCGACGGCAGTCCCGGTGTCCTGTCGTACCTCAGCCTCTCGAAGCGATCGGGCATGACCGGATACCGGTCCGGTGCGATCGTGGGGGACCCGGAGGCAATTGCGGCGCTGAAGGCGCTCCGTGCGACGACCGGCACCGCATCTCCCGAGTTCGTCCAGGGGGCTGCAATCGCCGCATGGTCCGACGACGAGCATGCGGTGGAGCGCAGAGCGATCTTCGCGGAGAAGCGTCGCATCCTGCGGGCGGCGTTCAACGAACTCGGCTACGAGACCGTCGCCTCACATGCCGGGCTGTACCTCTGGATCCGCGTCGACGACGACTTGGCATTCACCGACCGTCTCCTGAATGAGGGCATCGTCGTGTCCCCGGGGAGGTTCTTCGGCCCCGGCGGCGAGGGTTTCATCCGGCTGGCGCTCGTTCCGACGGTCGACGAGTGCATCGCCGCCGCCGATACCCTCCGCTTGCTCCTGCGCTGACCGACGAACGCCGGTCCCGAGGGGTCCATCCCACGCGACCGCTCTGCGTACAATCGTTCCATGACTGATCGAGACCTGATCGAAGCCGCCTACGCCGATCTCAGCCTGCTGCCGCAGGCGACCGAGGCCATCCATCGCACCGTTGCCGCCCTCGACGCCGGTGAACTGCGCGTTGCGGAGAAGGTTGGAGGCCAGTGGGTCGTCAACGCGTGGGTGAAGGAAGCGATCATGCTCTACTTCCGTGTCACGGAGGTGCGGACGATGGGCGCCGGGCCATTCGAGTACCACGACAAGATTCCAACCAAGACGGGACTGCACGAGGCCGGCATCCGCGTCGTGCCGCCCGGCATCGTCCGCTACGGCGCGTTCTGCGAACCCGGAGTCGTGGTGATGCCGGGCTACGTGAACATCGGCGCTCACGTTGGCTCCGGCACGATGGTCGACACCTGGGCCACGGTTGGCTCCTGCGCCCAGATCGGTCGGGACGTGCACCTCTCCGGCGGTGTCGGGATCGGCGGTGTGCTCGAACCGCCCGGGGCGCGTCCGGTGATCGTCGAAGACGGAGCGTTCATCGGCAGCCGGTCGATCGTGGTGGAAGGCGTCGTGGTGGAAGAAGGCGCGGTGCTCGGCGCGAACACGACGCTCTCGGCATCGATACCGATCATCGATGTCACCGGCAACGAGCCCGTCGAGATTCGCGGCCGGGTGCCCGCGAACGCGGTCGTCGTGCCGGGGGCTCGGCCGAAACAGTTCCCGGCCGGAACGTACCATCTGCAGGCTCCGCTGCTGATCGGCTATCGATCGGCGGCCACCGACCGCAAGACGTCGCTCAACGATGCTCTGCGTACGTTTGCGGTCGACGTATGAGCATCGTCAACACGCTCGTTGAGCTCATCAACATCCCCTCGGTGATCGGCAACGAAGATGAGATCACCACCGCAATCGAGTTCCGGTTGGCGGGCACGCATCCGGTGAAACGCCTCGGCAATGCACTCGTTGTGGGCGAACCGACCGGGAAGCCGATCGTGGTCCTCTATGGCCACACCGACACCGTTCCCGAGCAGGACAACGGGACCGCGCATGTGGAAGACGATCGCATCCATGGGCTCGGTGCGTCCGACATGAAGGCCGGCCTCGCGGTGATGGTGCACCTCCTCGAGGATGCGGCGGTGCGCGATGGACCCTACGACGTGGTGGGCGTGTTCTACGACAAGGAAGAAGGGCCGGCTGCGGACAACGGTCTGGAGGACGTGCTCGACGCGGTGGCGTGGCTCGCCGATGCGGAGTTCTCGATCGTGCTCGAACCCACGGACCTCAATCTCGAACTCGGCTGCAACGGCGCGATGAACGCCGACATCATCTTCACCGGTCACGCGGCGCACAGCGCTCGGCCGTGGCTTGGGGAGAACGCGGTGACCAAGGCCGGTGCCTGGCTCGCCGCGATGCACGATCGGCGGCCCGAGCCCGTTGAGATCGCGGGTCTCGAGTATCGCGAGGTGTTCTCCATCACGCGAGCGAACGGAGGGATTGCCAACAACGTGTTGCCGTCGCGCTTCGTGCTGAATCTCAACTACCGCTTCCCGCCGATCTACGACCTCAAAGCGGCCGAAGCGCGTCTGCGCCGCGTCGCCGCGGCTGCGGACGAGATCGTGGTGACCGACCGCGCGGCCGCCGGTACGGTTCCGGAAGGCAATCGGCATCTCGCTCGGATCGAGAGCCTCGTCGGGGGAGCGAAGACGGCCAAGCAGGGTTGGACCGATGTGGCTCGCCTCACCGGGCGCGGGATTCCGGCCGTCAACTACGGTCCCGGCGAAGTGGCTCAGGCGCATCAGGTGACCGAATCGGTGCCCATCGCGAATCTCGAGACCGTATTCGACGTGCTGCAGCGATTCCTGACCACGTAGACGCCGAGCCACTGCCGGGATTGGATCTTCGCAGGACCGAGGCCGCCGCGGGAACATTCATTCGATATTCTGTGGGCGAGAGCGGGAGGTTTCGAACGTGGCCGAGACGGTTCTGGCATGCACCGACCTGCGGAAGACCTACGACGACCTGGTCGCCGTCGATGATGTGTCGTTCACCATCGGAGCCGGGGAGACGTACGGCTTGCTCGGGCCGAACGGAGCCGGCAAGACCACGACGATCTCGATGGTCGCCGGCCTGCTCGAGAAGGACGGCGGGACGGCGGTGGTTGCGGGGAACGAGATCACCACGAGAAGCACGTCGGCCAAGGCCGCGATCGGCCTCGTGCCGCAAGATCTGGCGATCTACCCGGACCTGACCGCTCGCGAGAACCTCAGGTTCTTCGGGAAGCTGTACGGCATCGGCGACGGGTTGAACGCCAGAGTCGACGAAGTACTCGACGTGATCGAGCTCTCCGACCGGGCCGACGACCAGACCAAGGAATACTCCGGCGGCATGAAGCGTCGCCTCAACATCGGCCTCGGACTGCTGCACCGCCCGGAGTTGCTGATCCTCGACGAGCCGACGGTCGGTGTCGATCCCCAGAGCCGCAACGCCATCCTCGAGAACGTCGAGCGACTCGGCGATGAGGGAATGGCGGTCCTCTACACCACCCACTACATGGAAGAGGCGGAGCGCCTCTGCGACCGGATCGGCATCATCGATGAGGGAAGGATCATCGCCGAAGGGACGCGCCGCGAGCTCGTGTCTCTCGTCGGCGGCCGCGACCGAATCCATGTCGAGACATCCGGCGATACGTCGTCGGTGGTCGCCTCGGTCACCGCCCTCGACGACGTCGAATCGTGCTCGAGCGCGGGCTCGGTGCTCGAAGTCGTTGCGGTCAACGCGTCGCGGGCCCTCCCGGAGGTCGTGCTCGCCGTGACCCGGGCCGGCCTCGATGTCCAGTCGGTCGACGTGTCGGAGCCCGACCTCGAGACCGTCTTCCTGCACCTCACCGGGAAGGCGCTGCGGGAGTGATGCGGAACGCGATCACGATCGCCGCAAAGGACCTGAAGGAGCGACTGCGCGATCGGTCGGCCATCATCCTCGCCGTTGTCGTGCCGCTCGGGCTCGCCTTCATCATGAACCTCACGCTCGGTCCGATCACGGAGCAAGCCTTCAGCACGGGAGTCGCCGTCAGCGACGATGACGGCGGTGCGGTCGCTCAGGGATTCACCAGCGTCCTCGAAGAGATCGAGGAGGACGGGTTCATCGATGTCACCGTGGCCGAAAGCGAAGCCGATGCCCGCATCCGTGTCGCCGACGACGACGTGTCCACCGCCTACCTGGTGCCCGAAGGCTTCTCCGATGCCGTTTCCGGCAACCAACCGGCGAGCATCGTCGTGGTGGGGAATCCCGATCAACCGATCGGAGCTCAAGTCGGCAAGGCCATCGCGGACGGCTACGTGAGCGAGGTCAACGCCGTCCGTCTCTCTGTAGCCACCGCGATCGCGCTCGGTGCCGACGATCTGGCCGGCCTCGCGTCGGCCGCCACCCTGCAATCGTCACCGGTGACCCTTGGAGCCGGTGAGACTGAGGGGCGGGGCTTCGACTTCTCCACGTTCTACGCAACGGGAATCGCGGTGTTCTTCCTCTTCTTCACGGTCCAGTTCGGCGTGCTCAGCATCATCGAGGAACGCGAGAGCGGCACGATGCCACGCCTCCTCATCGCCCCGATCTCCAAGCAGTCGATCCTCGCCGGAAAGCTCGGTGCATCGTTCGTTATGGGGGTGGTCAGCACCGCGGTGCTGTGGCTTGCCACCACGCTCGTGATGGGCGCGGACTGGGGTGCGTCGCTCGGCGTCGTGATCCTCATCGTCGCGGGTGTCGCCGCCGCCATGGGCTTGACCGCGGCGGTGGCGACCATTGCGACGACCGCAGAGCAGGCCGCCTCGATCACTGCATTCATCGTCGTTGTGTTCGGCGTGCTCGGCGGGACCTTCTTCCCGGTGACACGGGTGTCGGGAGTGTTCGAAGTGGTGAGCCGGGTGACGCCGCATTTCTGGCTGATGGACGGGTTCAAACGGCTATCGGCGGGTGAAGGGGTCGTCGACATTCTCCCGGCCCTCGGTGCGATTCTCGCCTTTGCGGTGGTCCTCGGCACGATCGGGCTCGTCCGAGCGAAGGACCTGATGCGCACATGAGCAAGACCCTGGTCATCGCAGGCAACAGCCTCCGCCGGCTCTTCCGTGATCGCTCGAACCTCTTCTTCGTCTTTGTGCTGCCGATGGTGCTGATCCTCGTCCTCGGGCTCGTCTTCGGCTCCGGGTTCACCACTCTCGTCGCCGTGGTGGTACCCGCCAACGACGACCGCGCTCGCGTCTTGTACGAGGAGATTGCCGATACCACCGCGTTCGAGGCGAGCGAGGCCGACGATGAGGCTGCGGCGAGGCGCCGGCTGCGGCGGAACGACATC
>JAHEEL010000088.1 GCA_024640745.1 Actinomycetes bacterium | reverse complement strand
CGCCGAATCCGAGTCCGGTCAGGTCGTCCCGCTTCACATACAACGAGGGGCCACCGAGCGCAGCCGTCAGGCGCTCCATCGCCAGAATCGGAGTGGGAAGATGAGCCAGCCGCACGCGAGGAACCCCGCGCAGATAGGACTCGAGAGCTGCTGCGCCCTGCATCTCGTGCACCATACCGAAGGGCCGCTTGGACGGTCCTCTCGGAAGCCGATGGGAGCAGCTAGTCGATCGAGATCCGCTTGTCCGGTGTGAGCAGTTCGTAGAACTCGATCCACGAGTCTTCGGTGAGATCGCGCAGTTCCTGGCTCAGGGCGCCGGTATCGGGCAGCACGTTGTCCCCGCGATACGGCGATTCGAGCACCGGTGCGGTCCACTCCATGTAGACCACATTGCGTTCGCCGGGCAGAGTCCCGCCATTGAAGTACACCCTGACCGGCTCTCGTTGTCCACTCGCTTCGTAGATGCCGCCAATCTCTGCCACGATCGACGCCACCCGTCGCGCCTCGCGGCGCTTCGTGGCCCAGACTCGCCTGACTACGTACATGGTCCCCTCCCTTGATCGATCGGTCCGATGCTCGCGACTGCCAACCGTAGACGAACGGCGCTCGGCCCGATGCTCCGTGTTGCTCGTGGAGCCTTGATAGGCTCGACGTGTGCCGATCTTCATGGACATCCACGAGAATCTTGGCGACGTCACGGAACAGGACATCAAAGGTGCCCATGAGCGCGACCTCGCCGTTCAGGATCAACACGGTGTGCAATTCCTGACCTACTGGTTCAACAGCCCCGACGGACAGGCGTTCTGTCTCGTTGACGCGCCGACGAAGGAAGCGGCGATTGCCGTGCACAAAGAGTCCCACGGTCTCGTGCCGCACAACATGATCGAGGTGGAGCAACCCACGGTGAGCCGCTTCATGGGTGACTGGGAGCGCAACGTGCCGGATATCGCACGGCACGAAGACGCCGAGCTCGACACGGGTCTGCGCGCAATCATGTTCACCGACCTCGCCGGATCCACCCAGATCAGTACCCGGGAGGGGGATGCACAGGCTCTCGAGATCTTGAGACGCCACGATGAGATCGTGCGAGCGGCGCTGTCGACGTACGCCGGGCGAGAGGTCAAGCACACCGGCGACGGCATCTTCGCATCGTTCAGCTATGTGAGCCGAGCCGTCGAATGCGCCGTCGAGATCCAACACGCGTTCGGCGAGCCGACAGCCGCAAGGACGGAGAGCGGGCGCGTGCGCATCGGGATCAGTGCCGGTGAACCGGTCAGTCAACACGAGGATCTCTTCGGAGCCGCGGTGAACCTTGCGTCCCGCATCTGCGCACATGCCGCTCCCGGACAGATCCTCGTTTCCAGTGCCGTACGCGAGCTTTCGGTAGGCAAGCCCCTGAGGTTCCTGGACCGCGGGCCGATCGCTCTGAAGGGATTCGACGACCCGGTACGAGTCTTCGAAGTACCGCTGGACCGAGTGAGGCGCTCATAGTGGAGCCTCCCGAGCTACTGACTCGCGCCTTCGCTCTCGCCGCCGAGGCGCGCTCGGCCGGCGACCATCCCTTCGGAGCGCTCCTGGAGATCGACGGCGTGATCGTTGCCGAGGCTCGAAACCGGGTGAACAGCCATCGCGACGTCACGGCTCACGCCGAGACGCAGCTCGTGCGGATCCTCGAAGCAGAGGGCCGCCTAGGCGAATTCTCAGCAGGAACCGTCTACGCCTCATGTGAGCCGTGTCCGATGTGCGTTGGGGCGATGTTCTGGTCTGGTGTGCGCGGGGTCGTATTCGGTCTCTCCGCCGCTCGGCTACGGCAGTTGGCAACGCCGCCGGGGCAGGCACCGATCGGCTTCGACGTCACAGCGAACGAAATCGGAGCGCGGTGCATGCCACCGATGGACGTGCAGGGTCCGCGGCGGGAGGATGAGGCGTCCGAGGTCCATCGAGGCTTCTGGGTCTAGCTTGCTCCGCCATCGGAACCGGTAGGCTCGCCGGGACCCCGATCAGGAGGCTGCATGGCGAACGAATGGACCATCAACTACCTGCCCGAAGATGGCGGCCGACTGACGGGCAAGCTCAAGGTGGGGAACGATGACGTTCGCTTCACGACCCTCTACGACTCATCGAATGCTCAGGTCTTCAAGGGAATCGCCGGTTCACTTGCGGCGTTCGCAGCGTCCGGCGGCCACGCCTCCTATGTCCACAACACCGACACGGATTTCGAGGTTGTGCTCCCGCGCGCCGACATCGCCGCGGCGGAGGCGACGAAGAAAGGCATGATGAAGCGCGTGCTCATCGTCATGACCGACGGCAGCGAGTTCCTGTTCGACTACGGGATGCTCTCGACGAAGAAGATCGTGGCGGAGATCAACGGCTGAGCGAACCCGCGCGGGCCGCCGGCTACACCCCAAGGAGTGCAAGGGCCTCGCTGGCGTCCCAGCTGCGGTCGTCCTCGATCGGGCCGTCGGCGCCAGGGCTTGGGGCCCCGAATGCCCCTTCGACGAGCGACTGAATCGTCTTGACGAAGATCCGCAGCCTCGGCGGGAGGGGAAAGTACTCGTCTTCCTCGGTCACGCGGACGATCTCGACCGTCTCTCCGGGAGCAATCGCATCGATCACCGCCCGGACGCGCTGGTCGGGGGCCGAGGCACCCGCAGTGACGCCGACGACATCGCGGCCGCTGAACCAGGCAGGGTCGACGTCGTCGGGGCCGTCGACCCGGTACGCGTCGACACCGGCCATAACCGCGACACGCACGAGCGCCTGGGTGTTCGATGAGTTCTCGGAACCGACCACAAGGATCACCGACGCAGATTCGGCAAGGCGGAGGATGGCGGTCTGCCGATTCGTCGTCGCGTAGCAGAGGTCGCTCTTCCTCGCGGTGTGTAGGTCCGGATAGCGGGCCTCGGCGTCGGCGAGGATCCCTTCCCACTCGAAGAGCCCAAGCGTGGTCTGGGCCAAGAGCGCAACCTTCCGGGGATCTGCAGGACCGAAGGCGCCGAGACCGTCGACCGGGTCGACGAGCGTCGCCGATCCGGGTGCTTCGGCGATGGCGCCGATAGCTTCGTCGTGCCCTTCATGGCCCACGTAGATGATGTCGTAGCCGCGTTCCGACATCCGCCGCATCTCGTGGTGCACCTTCGTGACCAAAGGGCAGACGGCGTCGATCGTGACGGCGGCGCGGTTCTCGGCTGCGGCAACGACATCCGGAGCAGAACCGTGAGCCGACAACATGACCGGCCGGCCCTCGGGAACCTCCGCAACGTCATCGACAAAGACCACACCGGCCCGCTCGAACGCGTCCACGACGGCGGCGTTGTGGACGATCTCGTGGTAGCAGTAGACCGGTGGCTCGAACGTCTGGACCATCCAGGTCAGCGCCTTGATCGCCATCTCGACCCCGGCGCAGAAGCCACGCGGTTCGGCTAGTAGCACCTTCGGCATCATGGCATCGAGGATAGGGGGGTCGGGTCTGGAGGATGGACGGGTACCATCCTCGGACCGATGTCGAACCCCACCGTGATCGAGATTGTCAGTGGTAGCCCCGCGGCCGAAGCGGGGCTCTCGGTCGGCGCGGAGTTGATCGCCGTGAACGGGGTGGTTCCGTCCGACGTGATCGAGTACCAGCAGTTGATCGACGACGCCGATCCCGAGATCACGATCCGCGACGGCAACGGCCAGCGCCAGCTCACCATCAACAAGGCCGTGGGCCGGCCGCTGGGAATGCGTCTGTCATCGTCGATTTTCGATCGGGTCCAGACCTGCGACAACCACTGCGAGTTCTGCTTCATCTATCAGCTCCCGCCCGGCATGCGCGAGTCGCTCTACCTCAAGGACGACGACTATCGCCTCTCATTCCTCTACGGGAACTTCACGACGCTGACCCGGTTCACCGAGCTCGACCTTGCCCGGGTCGTGGAGGAGCGCCTCGGCCCGCTGTATGTCTCGATTCACGCAACCGACCCCGAGGTGCGGACCCGCATGTTGCGCAACCGGCGCGGGGCGACCTCACTGCGCTGGCTGCGCGCCCTACTCGACCATGGTGTCACGGTTCACGGCCAAGTCGTGCTGTGCCCCGGAATCAATGCCGGTGCGGTGCTCGACCGCACCGCCGCAGAGATCATCGCTCGATATCCCGGTCTCGCCTCTGTGGGCATCGTGCCTCTCGGCCTCTCCCGCTACAACACCGAAGCAGATCTCCGTGTGCATGCCCCGGCCGAAGCCGCCGCCGACCTCGACATCATTCACTTCTGGCAGGAAGAAGCTGTGCGCCGAATCGGGCGCCGCCTCTTCTTTGCATCGGACGAGCTCTACCTCGTCGCCGGCCGGCCGATCCCGCCGCGTGACGCGTATGAAGACTTTCCGCAACACGAGAACGGCATCGGCATGGTCCGGGCATTCACCGATGAGGTGGACGCACTCACAGCGGGCGGGAGCGGAGAGGTCCCGGTCATGACGGGGGAGTGGAGGACGATTCCCTCGGCACCCGGGGAGGGCTACCGCGCGCCCCGGCACACCGGGAGCGACCCTGCTGCAGACCCGGGGCCGGTCGGGGTGCTGACCGGTACCTACGGCGCTGCGGCGCTTGCGCCGCTCATCGCGCAACTCGAGCAACTGAGTGGCAAGACGCTGCGCGTGGTTCCGGTGGAGAATCGGTTCTTTGGTGGCAACACCGCCGTCGCCGGGTTGCTCGTGGGGGCCGACGTGCGTGACGCGATCCTCGCCAACCGAACGCCCGTGGCGCGGTATCTGCTTCCCGACGTTGCCCTCTCCGGCGACGTGTTCCTCGACGACATGTCGCTCGCCGACCTCCGCGCCGCATCCCCGGTCCCCATCATCGTTGCCCCGGCCACAGCCGGGGGCCTCATCGAAGGAGCTGCCGCATGAGCCGACTTCCGGTCGTCGTCATCCTGGGTCGACCGAACGTCGGGAAGTCGACGCTGGTCAATCGGATCGTTCGTCGCAAGGCTGCCGTGGTCGACGAGCAAGCGGGGGTCACGCGCGACCGTCGGGAGTTCCCGGCCGACTGGGGCGGGCGCGACTTCGTCGTGATCGATACGGGAGGCTGGGAGGCGCGACCCGGTGAGGAACTCACCGCCGATATCCGCGAGCAAGCGGAGATTGCCGTTGGTGGTGCCGATGTAGTTGTGTTCGTGACCGACGGCACCGCCGACCTGACCGACGACGATGTGGGCGTTGCCAGGATCTTGCAGCAGAGCGGCGTGCCCTACCTCTTCGTGGCGAATAAGGTGGACGGCCCGTCCGTTGAGTCCGATCTCGCACATCTCTGGTCGCTCGGCCTCGGCGAGCCGTTCCCCGTCTCCGCCCTGCACGGGCGCAATACCGGCGAGTTCCTGGAGCGACTCATCGAGCTGCTGCCGGAGGTCGGCGAGGCCGTTGCCGACACCTCGATCCCGAGCCTCGCGATCTTCGGGCGGCCGAACGTCGGCAAGTCGACCCTCCTGAACCGGCTCGCAGGGGAGGATCGGGTGCTCGTCTCCGACGTTCCAGGGACCACGAGAGATCCGATCAATCTCGTGGTCGAGCTCGACGGCGAGGCGTTCGAGATCATCGACACAGCCGGTATCAAGCGCCGCACCAAGATCACCGACGATGTCGAGCGATACGCCGTGATGCGGGCTCGCGAGGTCCTGAGCCAGGCGGACGTCGCGCTGCTCATGATCGACGGGACGCGGGGTGCCACGCACCAAGAGCAGCGGCTGGCGGAGGAGATCGTGAAGTCCGGAGCCGGGCTGATCCTCGTCTTGAACAAGTGGGACATCCGCAATGAGGACGAGCGTCTCCACACCGAGGATTCGGTGGCGGACCGCCTGGCTTTCGTTGACTGGGCACCGATTCTGCGTGTGTCGGCTCTGAGCGGATCCCGCCTCGTTCGCCTCCCGGCGACCGTTCGGACGGTCCTCGGGAACCGCCGCCGTCGTATCGCCACGCCTGAGCTGAACCGCCTGATTCGCTCATGGCAGGAGGCGCATCCGCCGCCGGTACGGAAGAACAAGCGACCGCACATCATCTATGCCGTGCAGGCGGAGACCGAACCGCCGACGTTCATCCTGTTCGTGCGCGGTGGCGAGCTCGGCCCCGACTACCTGCGTTTCATCGAGCGCCGTCTCCGGGAATCGTTCGATTTCACCGGGACACCCGTGCGGGTCGTCGCCCGCAAACGACCGAGGAGTGACCGATGACCGGACGTGTGAGCGATCGATGCTCCGGCATCGCCCCGGTATGAGCGAGGTCCGCGACGACGAGGGTCCGGACGAGGGCCGTGAAAGCGAGCGGTGGCCGATCGGCTTCATGCTGCTCGTTGGCGCCGTCGCGCTCTACCTCGGATGGCGACTCGTGCAGGGGATCATTGCGCTCGCCGGATGGATCGCCGGGTAGATCAGGTCTTCGAAGCCGGTGGCTGCTCCTTTGGAACGCCGACGCGAGCGGCGCGCTTCGCGTAGTAGTAGACGCGCTTCAGATCCTCGATGATGTCGGCCTCGATTCGGTACGCGCGGATTCGATGCGGAGCATCGGCGGTGAGGCGCTCCAACTGGTGCTGTCGAGCGTCGGTCGCGATGGCCTTGATCTCGGGTTTCATCGCGATGGCCTGCTGTGCGGCCTCGGGGCTGCCGCGGCCGACCGCGCCGACGGCAATGTCGACGGCGCTGACGACCTCTGCGGCGAGCTCGTCAATGACTGCTCGTGTTGACGCAGAGATCTCGAGTCCTGCCTCGAGGCGGCGGCGGCCATCGAGTACGAGATTCGTCTCAACGGCATCGCCGATGGCCTCGATGTCGCTTGCTGCTTCGAGCAATCCGAGGAGCTCATTCGTCTGCTCCCGGGTGATCCCGGCCTCGGAGATGCGGCCCAGGTAGGCAACGACCTGCGCATGCAGTTCATCGACTTCATCGTCTGCGGCCGCAACGGCGTTGAGCTCCTCGGCGGTGCCGGACACCGCGGCCGGCACCCCGGTCGCAACCATGTCACGAACGCGGGTGCCCATGCGGGCGATCTCCATGCGTGCCCGGTCCAGCGCCAGCGAGGGGGTGGCGAGCAGATCGTCAGAGAGATAGCGCGTCGCGATGACCGGCCCTTCCGCCGGCTTCTCCTTCACCAGCGCGCTGGCCGCCCGCGCGAACCACGTGGTGAACCAGATGAAGAGGAAGAGGTTGGCAACGTTGAAGATCGTGTGCGCCCACGCAATCTGACGGGGTGTGTCGTCGACGGGAGAGAGACGGATGGCCAGCGACGCCAGGAGCTGCACGAACGGAATCCAGAGCAGCACGCCCAGCACATTGAACATCGTGTGGACCATCGCCACGCGCCTCGCCTCCACCGGCTTGCCGATGGCGGCGAGCTGAGCGGTAACCGATGTGCCGACGTTCGCGCCGAGCACGAGAGCAATGGCGAGGTTGAGGGAAATCAGATCGGTCGCCGCCATTGCAATGACGACGGCGGTCGTCGCCGAGGACGACTGTATGAGCGCGGTGAACACGGCGCCGAGCGCGATGCCCACCCAGACGTTCGAAATGGACGCCATCAAGTCGAGGAAGCCCTCATGGCTCTGCAGGGGTTCCATCGCAAGACCCATGAGCGACATGCCGAAGAAGACCAGCCCCAGACCCATCACGGTTCGGCCGATGCGCTCGAGTCGTTCGGTGCGGCTGAAGAAGTCGATGCCGAATCCGACGGCGACGACGGCCAGGGCGTACTTCGTCACGTTGAAGGCGATGATCTGGGCGGTGATCGTCGTGCCAACGTTGGCACCGAAGATCACGCCAACAGACATCAGCAGCGTCATCGCTCCCGCAGAAACCAGGCCGACGACGACAACGGTCGTGACGCTCGAAGATTGGATGATCGCCGTGATTCCCGCGCCGGTAGCGGCTCCGTACCACCGGTTGCCGGCGAGGTGGGAGAGGATCCACCGGAGCCGGTTGCCGGCAAGCCCCTTGAGGCCGCTGACCGTCCGATCCATACCGAGCAGAAAGATCGCAAGCCCCCCGGTGAGGCCCATGATGAGGAGGAACCAGTCTGGGGTCGTATCCATCGGTTCGCGGACTGGTTGCGCGGGGCTCCGCATTCCCGTGACTCCCTGTTGATCCTATCGACCGGTTGTCGGCGCCCGCGGACTCTCTTCTGGTTCACGGAGCGGCCGTCCGGTACCATCCGCAAACCCGACGCAGAGAGGTGAGGCCGTGGATTCCGACTTCGATGACAGGACCGAGGCGGCCGCAGAGGATCTCGCCGAGGTCGAAGCTGCGGACATCGAGGTGGACGAGCAGTCTGTTGTGATGTCGGATGTCGCGGTATCGGAGATCGACATCAACGCCGACGGCGTCGCCGATGGGGTCTCCGTCACGAGTACCGAGGTGCGTGAGACCGACCTGAACGGTGACGGGGAGCCAAACATCGTAGAGAAGACGACGACCACGGAGACCGCCGTCGATATCGACGGTGACGGGATTCCAGATGTCGGAACTCGCGTCGTTACCGAGGAGGTGGTCATGGATCTCGACGGTGACGGCATCCCTGATTCAATCGACATCACCGAGACGACGACGATCGCCTATGACACGACGGGTGACGGTCTACCCGACGTAGCCGAGACGACGGTGGTGGAGGCCACGGGCATCGACCTCGACGGTGACGGCGTGCTTGATCACGTTGAAGCCAGGATGAGCGAAGCTGCGAGCGTCGACCTCAATGGTGACGGCATCCCCGACGAGGTGGTGATCGCGGTCGAGGACTACGATTCCGACGATTGACGACCGGCGTGGACTAGGGGGTCGGGGCCGGTGGGGGCTTCCGCCACGGCGGCGGTACACTGCTGCCGACCGGGCTGTGGCGCAGGTTGGTTAGCGCGCTTGACTGGGGGTCAAGAGGTCGCCGGTTCAAATCCGGCCAGCCCGACGGAGAGAACCCTTGCACCGCAAGGGTTCTTCTCTTTGATGGTTTGGAATAGTCGTCGATTGGGCGCGCGTTCCTGGTCGCGTTCCTGGTCGGCAGTCAGAATCCTGCCGCGAAACGAACGCTGCGAGCTG
>JAHEEL010000002.1:29073-32449 GCA_024640745.1 Actinomycetes bacterium | reverse complement strand
GAAAGCTTTGCGCGTCATGACGTCCCGCGGCCGGATGCGGGCACGAAGCAGCTCCATCGCGGCTTCACCCGACTGCCGGGCGTAGTCGTCGAGCCGAGACGAAACCGCCGGAACCGAAGCGCTCCCGGGAAGTGACATCCCAAGCGCCTCCCCCACCGACGCCATCGTGTTTGCGGTGAACATCCCCGCGCACGAACCATCACCGGGGCATGCTGCCTGCTCGATACGGAGCAACTGCTCGTCGTCGATGCGGCCTTCGGCGTGGGCTCCGATTCCCTCGAAGACGTCGACGATCGAAATATCGACCCCGTCGAGGTTGCCGGGCAGCGACGAGCCGCCGTAGAGGAAGACCGACGGCAGGTTGTGCCGTGCGGCAGCCATCAGCATCCCGGGGAGCGACTTGTCGCAGCCGGCTATCGAGACCATCGCGTCGAATCGCTCTGCGTGCATGACGAGCTCCACCGAATCGGCAATGACCTCGCGCGATACGAGCGAGGCCCGCATCCCCTCATGGCCCATCGAGATGCCGTCGGAGACGGCGATCGTGGTGAAGACGAGCCCAACACCGCCCGCTTCGTACACACCTTCTCGAGCCCTTGCGGAGAGCTTCGGTCCGGTCAGGTTGCAGGGGGTCACCTCGTTGCCGGCGCTGACGACACCCACCTGCGCTTTCGCGAAGTCGTTCTCACCCAGCCCGACGGCCCGCAGCATCGCACGAGCACCGGCACGCGCCGGCCCGTCGGTCACGTCCTGCGAATGGATCTTGATGGGAGTTTCATGTGCCATGGAGTGAGCGTAACGCGTCGCCTGTACCCGAGAACCATTCCTAATCTCACCGCATATCCCAACCCCTGTGAGCAACGTGAACACCGACACCTTTCCCGCCATCCCGAAAACACCGCCACCACCGCCACCACCCACGCCGACACCCGTCAAGCGCAAGGGTGGGTTCGCGAAGAAGGCGGTGCTGGTACTGCTCGTGCTGGCAATCGTGGCCGTCTTGGGAACCATCGGATACCTGAAGTGGACCGAGAGCAAGATCGAGCGGATCGACGCCAGCGAGCTCCAGAGCCTCTCGACCTTGCCGCCCGGCTCGGGCGCGCCGGTCAACTTCCTGGTGATCGCCACCGACGATCGCGAGAACCTCCCCGACGACTGGAATGAGGATGCCTTCGGCGAGTTCACGGGACGTCGAACCGACGTGATGATGCTCGCCCACATGATCCCCGGCGAGCGGATCCAGCTGCTGAGCCTCCCTCGCGACCTCATGGTCGACATCGAAGGGCACGGCACCAATCGCCTCAACGCGTCGTACGTCGTCGGGGGACCGGACCTCCTCATCAAGACCGTTCAGCAGGAGACCGGGATCCCGGTGCACCACTTCGTCGAGATCGACTTCGGCGGCTTCGGCCGCATCGTCGATTCGCTCGGCGGCGTCACTTTTGATTTCCCGCTCCCCGCTCGCGACAGCAAGTCGGGCTTCGCTGTGGATGCCGGTTCGCACACGCTCGACGGCGAGATGGCGGTGGCGTACGCTCGCTCCCGGCAATACGAGGTCTACGAGAACGGATCCTGGAGCGGCACCGGTGGCGGTGATATCGCCCGCACCCAGCGCCAGCAAGACATCATGGTGCAGCTGTTCGACCAGGTGGCCTCGCCATCGAGCGCGTTCAATCTCCCCGCCTTCCTGCCCACCTTTGCGGACAACATCGCGGCAGACGAGGGTCTGAGTCTCGGCCTGATGACCGATCTTGCCCGTGCCGCACTCGGCCTCCGTTCGGCAGATATCGACCGTGCCACCCTGCCGGTGAAGAACTACAAGGGCAACGACGGACGGGCCTACGTGATCCCAACGGAAGATGCTCCGGCCGTGATCGCGGCATTCGAGACCGGCGACCCGTATCCCTGATCAGAGGCGGGCGACTACGGCGGTGAGTCGTTCGATCTCCTGCTCGGTGTTGAAGTAGTGCACGGACGCTCGCACGAGGTCGGGCAGCCCTCGCTCCTCCATATCGAATCGCGCCGAAGTTGGCGTGACCACCGACACATTGATCGCCGTATCGTGCAACGCGGCCTTGACCTCGACCGCTGATCGGCCTTCCACCGTGAACGTGACGATGGCCCCCTGCACTGAGCCGACGTCGTGCACGCGGATGCCGGAGACGTCGCGAAGTCCCGACCTGAGCATCGCTCCCAACTCGGAAACTCGGTCCCAGATCGCGCCGAGGCCGATGTCGACCGCATAGCGAGCGGCAACGCCCATGCCGAGCACCAGCGCCGGCGACCGCTCCCAGAGTTCGAAGCGTCTCGCATCTGGTCGCATGGCGAAGCAGTCGAGCGACTCCCATCTGGCGCCGTGCAGGTCGAGCACCGCCGGCTCGAGGTACTCGAGCATCGCGTTGCGCACATACAGGAACCCGGCGCCGCGGGGACCGCGCAGGAACTTGCGGGATGTTGCGGAGAGCAGGTCGCAGCCGATCGCATCGACATCAATCGGCATCTGCCCGACCGACTGGCAGGCGTCGAGCAGATAGGTAATCCCGTGCGCGTTCGCGACGCGGCCGACCTCCGCAGCAGGATTCACGAGACCGCCGTTCGTCGGCACGTGATTGATGGCAATCAGGCGCACGCGATCGTCGATCATTCTGTCGAGCGCATCGGGGTCGATCTCCCCGGTCGGCCGGTTCGGCACGACTTCGACGCTGACCCCGGTTCGCTTCGATGCCTGCAGGAAGGCGATGGCATTCGACGCGTACTCGCTCGCGGTCGTCAGGATGCGGTCGCCGGGATGGAAGGTCATTGCGGAGAACGCAGCGTCCCATGCGCGAGTGGCGCTGTCCGTGATGGCGATCTCCGACCGATCCGAGCCGATGAGCACTGCAAGCGTGTCGTACACCGAGCGAAGCTCGTCGGCGCGTGCCTCGGCCACCTCATAGCCGCCGCAGCGAGACTCCTCGGTGAGGTATTCGGTGACGGCATCCACGACCGGCCGGGGCATCAACGACGCGCCGGCATTGTTGAAGTGGGTGACGAATGCAGCCCCCGGGGTGTCTGCCCGCGCTGCGACCACATCGATCATGACAGCCACGCTAGCGGTGCACTCCGGTCAGAGGCCCAACAGCTCGAGCAGGTCGTGCATCGTCGGGGTGAGCCGCAGAGCGCGGACTTCGCCGATCGGGACCCAGCGCGCTTCGGCTGCGTCATCGCCTGCCTCGAGGGTCCCACCGACGAGCGATGCGGCAAAATCGACCACCGTGTAGTGGTACGCGGGTGGGTCCGCGACGTCGAGGATGTCGCCGGCCCACACGACCTCCCCGATGTCGACCACGAGGCCGGTCTCTTCGCGGACTTTCCTGGCGGCGGCCTCCCGCATCGT
>JAHEEL010000002.1:0-29063 GCA_024640745.1 Actinomycetes bacterium | reverse complement strand
CGCCGTATCGCTGTCGGCCACCGGGGACCGCCCAGTAGTCGGCATAGGCGCCGCGGCCGCGGCGGATCAGCAGCAGCCGTCCGTTGTCGACGACGGCGGCGCCGACGCCCGGCGTTGGGTGGCGCTCATGCATCGGGACCACGCTACCTCCTCGCTCCGCCGATCGATATCGCTAGGCGACGATCGCACCGGTGGCATCGTCGCCCCGGCGGCTCCGAATGCCTGCGGCCACGTTCTTGACTGTGAGCACCACGAAGAACAGCGCGATCGGAACCACCGCCATGGTCGCCGACCCGGAGGTGTTGGCGTGGTACGAGATGATCAGTCCGGTGACAACGGAGAAGACACCGATCAGCGCAGCGACGACCATCATTGCGGGCACGCGGCGGACCAGGAGCGCAGCGGTCGCCGGAGGGCCGACCAGCAGCCCGAATACGAGAAGCGTGCCGACCGTCTGAAACGAGCCGACGATCGACAAGACGATGAGCACGAGCAGCAGGACGTGGGTAACCCGCGGGTGCAGCCCGTAGAGGGCCGCCTTCTGCTCATTGAACGAGAGAACGAGGAAGCTGCGGTAGAACACCACCGAAGCGCCGATGGCGATCACGGTGATGATGGCCAGCACGATGAGGTCGGTCGGGGTCACACCGAGCACGTCCCCGAAGAGAAGGGCGGTGAGGCTGCCGGTATAAGTCGTGGACTTCGAGATGAGGATCACGCCGAGTCCCAGCATGCCCACGAACAGCAGCCCGATCCCGGTGTCCTCCGAGAACCCTGTCTGGCGGTGGACGAGGTTGATCCCCCAGATCATCACCATCGCAGCAACGATCGCCCCGAGCAGCGGGTTGAAGCCGAGCAGGATGGCGAGGGCGATGCCGGGGATCACCCCGTGGACGAGGGCGTCGCCGAGGAACGTCATGCCCCGAATCACCACCCAGGTGCCGACGACGGCGGTGGTCAGCGCGGCGAGCGACCCGGCCAGCAAGGCGCGCTGCTGGAATGCCAACTCGAACGGTTCGATCAGCCAGTCCATCGAGCCACCACGCTACCGAGAATGTGCCGTCGGCGGATCATGACGCTCCCAGTGCTCCTGCGATGCGAGCAACGTTGCTCTCCAGCATCTTGATGAGCGTGTCCCCGTCGCTGCCGCGTTCCCCGAGCGAGCCCGTGTACAACTCGACGATCTCCACGTCGTAGCCGACCTCGGCGGCGACGGCACTGGCAAGCACGTCCGGTTCGACGTTCTCGGTGAAGATCGCGGGGACCTGCTCGCGTTGGATCGTGGCAACGAGCGACGCCAGCTCCGCAGATGATGGATTGGCCAGCGTGGCGCCGCCGGGGATCACGGTGCCGACCACCTCGAAGTCGTAGCGATCGGCGAAGTAGCCGAACGAGCGATGGTTCGTCACGAGCTTCCGATCGGATGGGGCGACGACGGTAAGAGCTTCGATGCTGTCCTCGTCGACCGCGGCCAACTCCGCCGCGTAGGCGTCGACGCCGCTCGCCCAATCATGGCCGGGCGCGATCTCCTCCAGTTGATCGCCGAGGAGGGCCGCCGCACGCGCGACCCTGAGCGGGTCGAGCCAGAAGTGGGGATCGAAATCACCCGTCTCATGATCCTCGTCATTCGGCCCATCATCGGCGGACTCGGAGAACCGCAGGGGATCAACATCGGGACCGACCTCCCAGATGCGGACGCCGTCGGCAGCGGCCGATTCGAGAACATCGCTGAGTCCCTCCTCCAGGCCGAGGCCGGTTGCCAGAACGAGATCAGCCCGTTGAATTGCCGCGACCTGTTGCGCTGACGGCTGGAAGTCGTGGGGGTCCGCACCGACCGGCATCAGCACGTCGACCTCGGCGGAGTCACCGACCACATTGCGAGCGATGTCACCGAGAATCGTCGTCGTAGCAACGACACGTGCCGCTCCGTCGTTCGACGTGTCGGAGTCGCACGCGACGGCACTCACGGCCAGCAGGCCGACGATCACCACCACTGCCGTGATCCGCATTCCCAACCCCTTGCCATTAATGAGAATGATTCCTATTCTTGGCAGAACGCTATCAACGGGTTCTGGATATTGCAAGATCTCGAGCAGTCGGTTCGGCAGCACCTGGCGCTGCAGGGCATCCGGCTCACGCCCGGCCGGCGGACGGCGTTGGGAGCCATTGCGGCGGCCGACGGGCCGCGCACCGCCGCAGAAATCCAAGCGGCAGTGACCGATATCGTTCCGCTCTCCTCCCTCTACCGCTCACTTTCGGTCCTGACGAATGCAGGCGTCCTGTCTGCACAGCACGGTCCGGAGGGCGTGATGCGCTTCGAGCTCGCAGAATGGCTTGCCGGACACCACCATCACCTCCTCTGCGTGTCGTGCGGTGTCGCCGTCGACGTGGCGCCGTATCGCGAACAGGAGCAGGCGATCGAACACCTCGTCGAGCGAATGGCCGCTGCATCGGGATTCGTGGTCACCGGACACCGGTTCGAAATCGAAGGCTTGTGCGAAGCATGCCGCTAGTCCCGGCGATCGTCGCCGACGAAATCGCGTTCCGCTACGGGTCCAGGATGGCGGTGGCGCCATCGTCGTTGGCAATCCCGCAGGCCAGCATCACCGCAATCATCGGACCGAACGGATCCGGGAAGTCGACCGTCCTCAACGGCATCGCCGGGCTCATCGAGCCGTCATCGGGTTCGATCACCACGCTTCCGATCGATGACCGGCCGCGTCGCGTGGCCTACGTGCTCCAGGCGACTCGCGTGAACGAATCGCTTCCGATCACCGTTCGAGAGGTGGTCACCATGGGTCGGTATCCATCGACGGGTCCGTACCGCAGGCTGGCCAGGGAGGACCGGGCGGTCGTGCAGCAGGCGATGGACCGCATGGAGATCACCCGTCTGGCGGATCGCCACCTCACGGAGCTGTCGGGTGGCCAGCGTCAGCGGGTGTTCGTCGCGCAGGGCCTGGCACAGGATCACGACATGCTGCTGCTCGACGAACCGCTCACGGGACTCGACATCACCTCGGCGCAGGCGATCGACGACGTGATCCACGAGGAGCAGTCGCACGGGTGCACGATCGTCCTGACGACGCACGACCTGACCGCCGCTCAGGTCGCCGACTACGTCGTGCTCATGTCCGGCGTCGTCGTTGCGTCGGGCCCCCCGGGCGAGGTGCTCACCGAAGAACACCTCCGGACCGCCTACGGGCCAAGCTTGATTCACATGAAGGACGCGCGTCTCTTCCTCGACGATCCGGCACACCGTCACCCGCCGGCGCCCCACGAGCATCAGGATCGGTCGATTCACCTCGAAGTGTCTCCAACGGACCGTCATGCGGGAGACGATTCGGTCGATTGAGGCTGCTGGGCGACCGACTCGGAGAGTTCAGGCGGGCGCTTCCGCCGCCTTCGCCTGCTTCCGCTTGAAAGCCAGGAAGGTCCCGATTCCGATGATCACCTGCGGGAAGTAGGTGAGGGCGCGCCACACCATCACCGCAGCGAGTGCATCGTTGTTGGCTGCGCCGAATCCCACGAGAATGCCGGTGATCGCCGCGTCGGTAGTTCCCAGGCCACCCGGGGGCAGCGGGATGAAGGTCGTGAGCCGGCCGAATGCAAACGCTACGAAGGCCTCGATGAAAGTAACCGGGGCATTCGATCCTCCTTGAATGGCGAAGACCGCCGCCCAAAGGATCATGAACTGCATGAACTGTTGGAGGTAGCTCGACGCCGTGATCCTGAGCCACCCTTGGCTCACCACGTCGACGGTCGATTCTCGGAACGTCAGCACCTCGTCCACGACGCTGAACGTGGGCTCCTTCTTGAACAAGCCGTACGCCCACCCGACGACGCGGTCGCCCCACTGCCCGATCTTGCGCGCCGTGTCGGGACTGCGCAGGATCGCCGCCACCAGCAGGACCACGGCAACGATGACGGCGATTCCAATGAGGGCGATTGCGAAGGCTGCCCCTTGCGCTTCACCAATGAGGACCAAGCCGATTGCGCCGAAGATCGGCAGACTCAGCGTGACGAACGTGTTCCATGCGCTGACGATCCCGATGCCGGCCGTGGCTTCACCGGCTCCGATTCTGTAGAACGCAAGCATGGCGTACTGGACCGCGATGCCGAACGCGCCACCCATCGGGATGACATTGCTGATCATGAACGACGTCTGTCGGATCATGAACGCCGGCTTGTACGTGAGCTTGGGAAGCGCTGCCTGATACGGCCACACGTAGGCGATGATGTTGAAGATCGTCATCAGGACGAGAATCCCGAGGGCGAGGGCCGACATGTTCTGGATGGCGGCCCAGGCCTGGTCGTAGTCGCCGAACTGCGGCAGCACGATGCCGAAGACGAGCACCAGCACGATCAGCGTGATGATCCCGCCGACGATCGTCTTCGTCTTGCTCGATTTCTGCTCGGCCGGTGCGTCCGCCCCCGCCGGTTGATCAGTCATGCCGTCGAGTGTAGGGCAGTGCGCGCCCCGCAACGGAAGACGCTGGACGCGAGATACGAGGCTGACGTCGGTCTCGCCTCCGATATCTGGCTTCTCGGAGCCTCAGGCTCCGACCTCGACTCCGGACATCTTCTCCAGCGCCTTGACGAGCGCATGATTCCCTTCGTCGCCGAGGCCCTCGTTCTGGAGAGCCCGATACATCTGGAAGACGAGAGCCGTGCCGGGAATCGGGACCCCAATTGCGTCGGCTGCCTGCAGGGCGAGCCGCAGGTCCTTCTGCTGCAGGTCGATCGTGAATCCGGGACGCCAGTCGCGTTCGATCATCTGCGGTCCACGGTTTGCCAGCATCCAGGATCCGGCAGCACCACCCTTGACCGCATCGAGCGTGGCATTGAGGTCGAGACCCGACGCCTCGGCGAACAACAGCGCTTCCGAGACCGCCAGCTGTGTCACCACAACCAGGATTTGATTGACGATCTTGACGCGCTGACCGGCGCCCACGGGTCCGACGTGCGTGATCGTCGTGCCGAACGCCTCCATGTAGGGACGGGCGCGGTCGATGTCTTCGTCGGCACCGCCGGCCATGATCGAAAGCGTGCCGCGCACGGCGCCCTCGGAGCCGCCGCTCACCGGAGCGTCGACCCACGCTCCGCCGCGTTGAGCGACCTCATTGGAGAGCCGGACGGTGGCGGCCGGGCTGATCGTGGAATGGTCGACGATCAGTGAGCCTGCTGAGATTCCCTCGAGCACGCCATCGTCCGACGTCAGAACCGCATCGACGTCGGCCGTGTCCGACACACAGATCATGACAATCGGGCACCGCCGTGCCACATCGGCCGGCGAATCTCCCGCGGCTGCCCCGGCGTCGACGAGTGCACCCATCTTCGCGCCGGTGCGATTCCACACCACGACCTCGTGCCCCTTCTCGACGAGGTTGCGGGCCATGCCCGATCCCATGATGCCGAGTCCGATGAATCCGATGCATTCCGCCATGCGATGCCTCCAATAGGTTTGATCTCAGACGGTACTCACTGCGGTGCTTCGAAATCCCCCGAAGACAACACCTCTTTGGCCACAATGGCGCCGAGCCGGTCCCCTCGGACGGCCCCAGCGACCAGGACGCAGGAGTTGACGATGGCGAATGACGAGGCCGCATCTGCCCGGACGACGAACGACACGGAGGATCGACCCTTGTCGTCGAATCTCCTTCGGATCAGAATCGACAGTCAGACGATCTGGCAGGTGATCGGTGCGGTCCTGCTCACGCTCGCCGCGCTCTGGGCCATGAATCAGATGCGGACCCTGTTGTGGATGCTCATCCTGTCGTTCTTCTTCAGTTTGGCGCTCCAGCCGGCCGTCAACTGGCTGGTCGAGCGGTACGGCTGGCGCCGCGGCGCCGCCGTGGGCGTGATCTACCTCGGAGGCTTCATCGCAAGCATCCTCATGATCATGGTGCTCATCCCCGCCATTGCCGAACTCGCGAGGAGAATCGGCGAGAGCGGCGCACAGTGGATCGCAACCGGGAGCACGTGGCTTTCGGACAACTTCGGCATCGAGTTCCCGTCCCCAGGAACCGGCGAGGACGTCGCAGCGAACACCAGCGAGATCGTCAGCGACTGGGCGAAGGGAGCCGTCGGGAACTTGGTCGGCATCGCCACCAGCGGCGTTGCGTTCCTCTTCAACATGGCGACGATCGCCATGTTCACGTTCTACTTCACCGCCGACGCCCCCCGGTTCCAACGGACCGTGCTATCCCACATGAGCCCCAACTCTCAGCAACGGGTCGGCTGGACCTGGGACGAGGCAGTCCGACAGACCGGCGGGTATTTCTACTCGCGCATGTTGCTGATGCTGATCAACAGCACGGGGTTCTTCTTCACGATGGTTGCCGTCGGCATGCCCGTGTCCTTCGCGATCCCGCTGTCGGTGTTCGGTGGATTCGTTTCAGTGTTCATCCCGGCCATCGGAACCTACATCGGCTCTGCTATCCCGGTTCTGATCACGCTCGCGATCCAGGGTTGGGTCGCCGCACTCATCGTTCTCGCGTATGCCCTCATCTACCAGCAGATCGAGAACTACTGGCTGAGCCCGAAGATCAGTTCGAAGACGATGACCCTCAACGGCGCCCTCGCGTTCGGAGCGGCGCTCGCCGGCGGCGCCATCGCAGGCCCGATGGGGGCGTTCATGGCGCTGCCCGTTGCCGCGCTCATCGTTTCGTTCCTCTCGAACTTCTCGAAGAGCTACGACGTCGTCTATCAGAGCCCCAACGACGGCGGCGGAGCGGAAGCGGCATAGTCCAGGGGCCGTCGCGGCTCCGAATACCTGCCGAGGAATCGTTGCGATCAACGCTGCGTTCACACCGAAGACATCGTTGAAAGGAAGACCGTGCCAGCCGTAACCGTGGAAGACACGCTCGTATTGCCTCGGCTCCGCCGTCCCGAACCCGGATCGATCGACCGACCGGTCAAGTCGGTGACGACCGGACCGACCGGCTTCGAAGGCGAGGGATTCCCCGTCCGTCGGGCGTTCGGCGGCGTCGACCTCGCGGAACTCGATCCGTTCATCCACCTCGACCAGATGGGTGAGGTGGAGTACGCGCCGGGTGAACCGAAGGGGACTCCGTGGCACCCGCACCGTGGGTTCGAAACCGTCACCTACATGATTGACGGCACCATGCAGCACCAGGACTCACACGGCGGTGGCGGCATGATCACCAACGGCGACACGCAATGGATGACGGCTGGATCGGGGATCCTGCACATCGAGACCCCGCCCGAGAAACTCGTGATGTCCGGTGGCCTCTTCCACGGGTTCCAGCTGTGGGTGAACCTCCCGAAGCGCAACAAGTTCCTCCCGCCCCGCTATCAGGACCTGAGCGCGGGGCGCGTTGCGCTGCTCACCACCGAAGACGGTGGTGCGCTCGTTCGATTGATCGCCGGAGAAATCGCCGGCCACGTCGGTCCGGGGTCGACTCACACGCCGATCGTCCTGTTCCATGCCACGCTCAGCCCCGGGGCTCGCTTGGAGGTTCCGTGGCCACGTGACTTCAACGCTCTGGCCTATGTGCTCAACGGTCGGGGATCGTTCGGCGCCGAACGGCATCCCGCACATGCGGGCAACCTGGCGGTGTTCGGTGCTGGAGATATCCTGACCATCTCCGCAGACGAGCAGCAGGAATCACGTAGCCCGGACATGGATGTGCTCGTGCTCGGTGGTCTTCCTATCCGCGAACCCATTGCATGGGCCGGGCCGTTCGTGATGAACACGCGGGCGGAATTGGTCACGGCGTATGAGG
Organism: Actinomycetes bacterium; assembly: GCA_024640745.1. Taxonomy (GTDB): domain Bacteria; phylum Actinomycetota; class Acidimicrobiia; order Spongiisociales; family UBA5794; genus JAHEEL01. Next base: position 21,318 of record JAHEEL010000002.1, on the reverse strand, counting down.
ATTTCCAGGCCGGGCGACTCGGCCAGATCCCGCATGCAGGCATCGGAGGTTCTCGCTAGGCCGAGTTGCCTGCTCCGTCCCGAGCCGGATCGGCCGCTTGTTTCATTCGCTCGATCCGTGCACGAATCTGGTCGGGCTCGGCCGGGTCGGAGCTCGGGTCCGACGACGCCAGTCCCCGGATTCTGCCGACCGTCCGTTGGCGGTAGCGCGCCTCGTCCTCCTCGTTCTTTCGGGACCAAAATGCCCGCATTCCCCGCTCCTTGCACTTCCCGGTCGACGTCTTGCCGAGGTGCCGACCCCACCAGTGAGTTTCTCGCGACGCCTCGTGTGCCGACCAGTATCGACGACCCCGAGCCGATCGGGGAGACACAACGCCACGCGTGCCCGAGTGACTAGTGCGTCATTGCAGAGGTTGAAGACCGGCGGCTACGCGACGCTCTCGCCCAGGTGGGCTCGCGTCTCCGCCAGACGGTTCGAACGTCTGAGACGCTCTCGGATCACGGTCGGATCGGTTTCGACGAAACGGCTCGTTCCGGCGGTCATCGCTCGCAACCGGACCGCCGTTCGCTCGATGTAGCCGTCATCATCGGCATTGGATATGTATCGGTCGACGATCATTGGTGCCCCCCAGGCATCCCGACGCACCTCGACGAGAACCCGGTTCTCTCGACTGGTCGGTACGTGTTGCGTGGCTCGCTCATCCGTTGTTCTTCGGCGCGTTTCGCCGCCCGCAGAAGTCCATATCTCCGAGTGCAACCCGCACTAGTCACCGCCGTCGCTCGCCCACCGGTCAACTACTCGCTCGACGTCAGGATCCGCTGCTCGATCACCTTGACGACCAGCTCGACCTCGCGATCCGCCTTCTCGTTCACGCGAGCAACGAGATCGTCCACTGAGGGAAGGTCGCCGGTTCCTGCGATTCGCACCTCGACCGCCTCTTTGAGCAACGAAACGTCGAGGACTTCATAGCTGGAGTTGTCACCGAGCCACTCGATCGCTTCCACCTCCACGCCGCTGACGAGGTCATTCCGGTCGATGATCTGCTCCACCGTCCATGCGAGCGGAATCGTCACGAGCACCACGATCAGCACGACGAGACCGAGTCCCAGCCGAACGCTCTGCCCGCTCGCCTCGATGCGGCGCAACGGGGCGAAGCCCGTCATCACAAACGCCGCGGATGCGGCCAGAACGATGGCCACCGCGTTGGTCACGAACGTCAGGAGCGCGCCGAAGCCGAACGAGACGGCCCCATCCTGGAACAGGAGTCCTGCGGCGGCGAGCGCCGGCACCAGGGTCAGCGAGACCGCGACGCCCGGCAGCGAATTCGAGACGTCCTTGCGAGCGGTGGCAAACCCGCCGGCTGCTCCGGCGGCCAGAGCTACGGCGAGATCGATGAGGGTGGGTGTGGCGAAGGTCGAAATCAGGTCGTTCCGCTCGAGCGAGAACGAGGGAATCAGCACACCGATGAGGGCCGCGAGCGCCACGACCCCAACCGCCGCGCTTACCAGGGTGGCGAGCGCCAAGAGCGTGCGCCGGCGATAGCCGAGCAGAATCCCGGCCGCAATACCCATCAGGGGAGCCGTGATCGGTGAGATGAGCATGGCCCCGATCACGACTGCCACGTTGTCTGCGACCACGGCAAACGTGGCGATGACGGCTGCGAGCAAGAGCAACGTCGCAAACCGGGTGAATCGCTTGCGGGCGTCGGCGCCGACGAAGTAGAGGTTGGAAACGAGGTCCCGGCGCTCGGTCGGAGAGTACTGCTGATCCCTCACCCACGTGCGGAAGGCCTCCCACGGTCGGGTGGCATCGTTGATGCGCCCGGTCAACGCCATGGCAACAACAGCGCCGCCGACGATGACCAACGCGATTCCGAGCGATGCGAAGACGGCTCGCAGTGTGGAGGCCGGGAACAGCATGACGAGGGCGGCGAGCGCAAACTCGACCAGCCCGAAGACGATGTGCTCCCACTGCTCTTCGGGTGATCGGAACGACTTCCAGATCGATACCAAGCCGCCGACGATCAGGGCCGAACCCACCACGATCCCGGCCGTGGTACCAATGTCGGGTTCGACGGAGATGAGCACGAGTCCAGCCACCGCCGACGCCGCCGGCCGAATCCATGAGCCGCCGGAGCTCTGCAGCCGGCGGAGGCGCACCATGTCGAAGAGCGCCAGCACGAGCATCCCCGCGCCGGCGAGAACGGAGAACCGCTCTTGGACAATCGCAGCCAACACAAGCAGGAGACCACTGGCAACGATGCCCACGCCTTCGACGACCAAGCGCCGAACCAGCCCCGGTGCAGTCTCGATGTCACCCACCAGCGGAACCTCTTCAGTGCTGTTTCGACGTGCGAATGAGCCAGACCGTCACGGCAAACAGGGCCACCGCAAGCGGGACGACGAGGGAACTCCACTCGATCGAGGCATCCGCCGGGCCTTTCAAAATCCCCTTGAGGAAGAGAACAGCAAGGAGGACGGAGACCGTTTCGAGAAGCTTGATCTTGAGTTCGCTGACACTCGTCACCTGGAGCCATGCGGGCGCTCCGATGCGCTCACGCTCTTCCTCGGTCTCGGTGGAGAGGAACAGCGAGTAGATGCCGAACGCGAACACGAGCAGCACGAGGCCCAACAGGAACTGATCCAGCGCCGTGACAACATCGACGGTCGCCTCGAGGGCAGCGTCGGAAGTGAATGCCTCGTGCTCGCCGGTGCCGAGGTAGGCGCCGACCGACTGGATCGTCGTAACGCCGCCGACGATGAACATCAGCACGGCGCCCACAGCGGAGAACACCACAGCAACCAGGCTGACCCAGCGTGCTGAGAACACCGCCTTCATTCCGCCTCCCTCACTATCCGTGCCGATGATGACCGGATATTCCAACGAAGGCAACTCATTGCCGAGGTCCGGTGCGTGTGCATTGCTTCCGCGAACGGGAGGCACACATGAGCGCCGCACCCAACGACCTCGCCGCAGCGGACCAATATGGAACGCCAGCCGAGCGAGCAACGCTTTCCAGGTGCAGAACGTGCTCAATCGCCTCGGCGCCCGAACCCGAACCAAGGCGGCCTCGACCGCACTCCGGGAGGGCATCATTCAGATCTGACTCGGCCCCGGACGGGCGGCCTGGTCGTTCGACCAGGGTTAACCACCGATTATCTGAACCTTGTCGGTCCGCGGCATCGGCCCTACCGTGGCGAGGTGACTCGTGAAGCCAGGGCGTTTGAATGGTGGATGCTGTCCAACTTCGCCGTCGGCGCCGGCTACAGCGCGTTCGTGTCCCTGCTCATCCCCCCGTTCGTCAAGGAGATCGCCGGAGACGCATCGGCTGCGGGGGTCGTCATGGCCATCATTGCTCTCGGAGCCCTGCTTGGGCCGGCGCTAGGTTCCTTCGCCGACAAGTACGCCGCGCACCGCCTCCTCCTCGTGGTCGGCATTGCCGGCATGGCGCTCGGCTTCGCCATGCTTGCGCTGTCGTCTGAAAACGCTGAACTGTTCGCAATCGACGCCATCGTGATGGGCATCGGCGTTGCCGCCGTGTCCGCCGTTGGCCCGGTCTTCATCGTCGGTGCTCGCCTGTCCCAGGAGATCGAGGCGAAGCAGTTGACGACGTTCTCGCTGATGATGCCGGCGGGACAGCTAGCCGGCGGCATGCTCCTCGCGGCGGTGACGAGTTGGTCGTTCACCCGGCGTTTCTGGCTCGCAGGCGCAGTGATGGCCGCTGCAACGGTCGTCGTCTGGTTCACGTCCGCCGCTGCGAACCGTCGCCTCCACGTGGCCGTTGCGTCGAAGGACCCGGGACGCGACGGCGTGTCAAAGGCACGCAAGGCCTCCCTCAAGCAGATCTTCGTGTCGACATTCGGCGTCTACATCGCCGTCCTGACGCTCTCGTCGATTGCCAACAACGGCGTGAACTCGCAGATCTCCAACATCATGCCGAACGTCTACGGCCTGGATGAGAAGACGACGGCGGCGATGATTGGTCTTGCCGGACTCCTCAACATCGTCCTGTTCGTTCCCGCCGGGCGCTGGATGGCCCGAAGCGGGGCATATTCCCCGTTCACGGCGGGCATCGTCGCTCGCTTTGTCGCCGGCCTCGGCATGGCCGCCGTCGGGACGGCGACCGGCAACAAGGTACTCCTGGGTGCCGCATTCATGCAGGTGATGTACAACGCCGCACCATTCACGCGACTCGGCCAATCGAGTCTGGCGGTTCGATATGCATCCTTCCCGGCGGGAGCGGCGAGCGGATGGGTGATCGCCGCAAGCGCCACCGGCAGCTTCGCCGGCAGCCTCATCGGAGGCTTCCTCGCCGACGCGTTCGGCTTCAACGCCGTGAACTGGATGGCCGCCGCGGCAGCAGGTCTGTCGGTGGCCGTCCTGTGGCTCTGGCTCCGCCCGACCGAGAGGCGCATCCGCGACGGTTCTCTCAACGTCGAGGACGGTTCGCCCGGGAATGCGGTGGCCGGAGCATGACCGAAGCAGCACCGGTACGCCTCGTCATCGCCGTTCATGCGAAGGAGGTCAAGGCCGGCCTCTTCCTTGCACGCAACGGGAATCCCTCGATCAGCAGCGTGGCGACGACCGCGACCACACTGACCGAAGCGAGCCCTGCCACCACATTCCTTCTAGTCGACGATGACGCCGAAGTACCGTCTGGGTTGAGATCACTCCGTACCGAGATGGTCACCGGACTCGACCAGCTTGCCGACGCACTCCCAAGACGAGGAGCCGACGGACGATGACCGACGCCGACCACGACGCGGCCGATGCGATGCTGCCGCCCGCGGAACACACGCCCCAGGAAGACGCCGAGGAGAGCAGGAAGAAGGCCATCCGAGAGTTCGTCCTCGTTGCCATCGTCCTGTTCCTGATCTTCGTCGTCTTCCTCCCCCAATTCATCGACTACGGGCAGGTCGTCGACTCGATTCTGCAGCTGACCATCGGCGAGGTCGTGTTGCTCACCTTCTTCGGTTTCGCCTTCATGTGGTTCAGCGCGGGCGTGTACAACACGCTGATCCCCGGGCTCGGCTGGTGGGAAGGGTGGAAAGCGTGGGCATCGTCGAACTCGGTGGCTTTCGTTGCTCCCCCGGGGGCCGACCTCGCCATCCGATTCGGGATGTACAGAACAGCTGGCATCAGCGGTGAGGCGGCGAGTGCCGGGATCATCCTCAGCTGGTTCTTCACAACGGGCTACAAGCTGGTCGTGCCGATCGTCGCCCTCGCCTGGATCCTGGTCGCCGAAGGGATCAACGATGATCTCCTGGTAACGATCGCCATCGTCGGTGTCGCGGCGATTCTTGCCGCGGTCGCGCTGACGGCCTTGATCCTCTACCGTCAGCAGATTGCGCTTCGGATCGGCGAGACCGCTCAGCGCTGGTACAACGGGATGATCGGCGGCCGGTGGAAGTTCCCCGAATTGGAGGGGCTCGGTGGGAAGCTCGTCGACTTCCGACGACGAGTCATGGGCACGGTCAAGGAGCGCTGGCTGCCGGCAACGGTCGTGACGCTGACGGCACAGGGGATCTTCTTCGCGGCACTGGTGTTCTCGATGCGGTTCATGGGCGTAGCGGCCGAGCAGGCCTCGGTGGGCATCATCTTCGATGCCTACGCCGTCGGCCTTCTGCTCAGCATGATCCCCATCTTCCCCGGCGGCCTCGGGGTCGTCGAGCTGGCCTACGTCGGTGTGATCGTCGGCAACAGCGGAAACACCGAACTTGCCACGGCCGTCACCGCAGGCGCGTTCGTCCACCGGATCTTCACCTGGCTGGTGCCGATCCTGATTGGGCTCGTCCCGCTGATCGGCTGGCGCCGCAACATGGTCAAGCAACAGGTGCAGGCGGAAGGCGGAGCTGAAGCCTCGTGACCGACCATCTCATCGTCGCGATCGTTGCCGTCATCAGCGGGGGGTTCGCGATCCCCGTTGGGTTCCTGCTCGATCTTCCGGCACTCGAGACCTATCTCGCTGCGGCCGCAGGGGCGCTGCTCGGCATGTTCGTCTTCGTCTTCGTCGGCGCAGGACTGCGCGAGTGGATCGTGCGCAAACTCGACCTCTCCGAGGACAGGCTCGAGGGCGGTAGGCGAATGCTCGGGAAGTACGGAACGGAGGGTCTGGGGCTGATCGGACCGATCTTCCCAGGCGTCACGGTGAGCGCACTGATCGGCCTCGCCGCGGGCATCGATCGCAGGGAACTCGCTACCTGGATGGCGCTCGGCATCGTGATCCTCTACGGCGTGTACACCGTTGGACTCGCTGTGATCATCGAACTGGCAGGCATCTAGCACCATGACATCAGAAGAGCCACAGACTCCGGAACCCGCTTTCGTTCCCCCGGCACCGCCGGAACGCAGTTCGAATGATCGTCGCAACTCGCTCCTCGCCGCAGGCGTCGGCCTCGTGATCGTGGTCTTCATCTTCGGGTTCCTGCTTCCGCAGGTCATCGACTACGAAGCGGTGTTCACCATCTTGCGAGAACTCGACCCGGTCGACTATCTGCTCATCATCGGCGCCGGTCTCATCCTCTACGTGCCGGAAGGTGCTCTGTATGCGTCGCTGATGCCGGGAATGGGTCTGCAACGCGGCATGTCTGCGTGGGTCGCATCGACCGCCGTGAGCACCACAATCCCTGGTGCCGATCTCATCGTGCGCTACGGCATGTACCGATCGTGGGGCTTCGGTGTCGAACGTACGATGCTCGGGATCGTCCTCAGCGGGCTCTTCGACAACATCGTCAAGTTCAGCCTTCCGTCGATCGCCGTCATCCTGCTCCTCGTCCTCGGCGTCGGCGACCTCGGCGACTTCGTGTGGATTGCGATCATCGCCCTCGCGGTGCTGATCGTCATGGCGGTCGTTGTCATCGGCATGGTTCGATCGGAGGCGTTCACGCAATGGCTCGCCGGGAAGGCCGAGTCGTTCGCGAACTGGGGTCTCGGCAAGCTCAAACGCGACCCCGTCGATGGCCTCTCCGACCGGGTGGTCGGATTCCGGGACCTCGCCATCGGCATCGTCAACGAAAGCGGCATCCGGGCACTCCTCTTCTCGGCGGCGGGGAAGCTCTGGGCGTTCGTGATGCTGGTGCTCGCGTTGCGCATCGTGGGTCTGGGCGCAGACATCCTTTCGCTCGGGCAGATCTTCATCGTGTGGGTGATCGTGCTCTTGATCACCTCCATTCCGATAACGCCGGGAGGTGTCGGAATCGCCGCGCTCGCCTACATCGGGCTCTTCAGTCAGATCGCCGGCGACCAGTACGCCGACGCCATTGCCGCCGGGGTCGTTCTCTTCCGACTCGCACAGTGGTTCCTGCCGATCCCGATCGGATGGGTCAGCGTCGGCCTGTGGAGGCGACAGATCGCCCGGGGCCGCCTACCAGATCCTTTCACGCTTCCGACACCGAACGGCTCGGAAGCAAGCGACTAGCGTCCCCCGAGATGCACGGACGACCGAGGAGGGCATGAGCAGGAAGGCATGAACGACCTTTTCGCACGTGACCGGGTCTTCTGGCCGACTATGGGTCGCGCCATCATCGTCGGCGCGCTCGCCGGCGCCGCGACGCTCGCATTCACCCAGATCGTCCGCTTCGGGAGCGAGGCCGTCTGGGGCACCGACATCGAATACGCGTTCATGGGTGGCCAGTGGTGGTGGATCGCCGTGCTCGCCGGCGCCGGCCTGCTCGTCGGCTTGATGCGGACCGCATTGCACGTTCCCGAGGATCTCGAGGGCTCGCTCACCATCGTGCAGAACGGGGATATCGATCGGGACCACGCGCTCCAGGCGATTGCCGTCTCGATCGTTTCGCTGGTCGGTGGAGCAAGCCTCGGGCCGTTCGACGGTGGCATCAGGTCGGGCGCCCTGGTCGGGGACTGGTACGCCAGGATCAGGAAGGTCCCCCACGACCAACACGAGAGCAGCGTCGTCAGCGGCATCAACGGGTCGCTCGGTGGTCTGCTGACGGCGCCCCTTCTGGCAACGCTGATGGTCATCGAGTTCCGCTGGCCCGAACGCAAGGAGTACCACCGAACGCTGATCCCGTCGTTCACCGCAGCGGTCTTTGGGTTCATGTTGAACTTCGCGATCCTCGGCGACACGTTCCTCGGCGTCTTCGCGCTCCCGAGCTATGACATCGAGTTGTGGCACTTCCCGCTCGCCGTGGTGCTGGGGTTCTTGGCCGCCGTCCTATCGTGGCTGCTCGGTCTCACGGTCTTCTTTCTTCGCCGGTGGGTCATCCCGACCCTCCGCAATCCGGTCGTGCGATCGACGATCGGAGGGATCGCCCTCGGCTTCATCGCCGTGGCCGCGCCCTTGACGATTGCCTCCGGCAAGTCGCAACTCTCGGCGGCCATCGCCGACTTCGAGGAACTCGGAATCGCGATTCTCATCGTCGTCGTGTTTGCGAAGATCCTGGCCGTCGGCATCAGCCTCACGACCGGATTCATCGGCGGTCCCGTCATGCCGACGCTCTTCATCGGAGGCACGGCCGGCCTCGCGGTGCATGCGCTGTTCCCGGAGATCCCGATCGCGCTCGCCGTCTCCGCGATGCTCATCGCCGTTCCGGGCGTATCGCTCGGCACGCCGTTCACCATGATGCTGCTCGCCGTACTCACGGTCGGCATCGGCGCGGTCGAAACGGTGCCGGCCGGAATCGCCGTGCTCACGGCCTACACCCTCACCGCTGGGCTCGGATGGTTCGGTCTGCCAACCGATCGAGTCGTGGTCGACATCGATGACACGAGCGTGCAGAACGAGCTGTTCGAAGTCGGTGAGGCCGGATCCGACTAGCTGCCGAGCGCCTTAAAGACCTCGTAGACCATGAAGGCGGGCCAGAAGAGTCCCTGGATGAACGTGAGCACGTACTCCCAGAACGAGTCCGCCTGCTGCCAGTAGTAGACGAAGGCCCCGAAGATACCCAAGCCGTAGATCGCTCCGCCGCCGGCGGCGCCTGCGCTGTTCGAGCTCATGGAATGTGCCTCCTCTCGGCCCTCAGTCTACGTCTCGCCCGCCGGCCCCAGGCGCAGCCGGCGGGGAGCTGCTCTTGAGGCGCCGGTTTTGTGTCACAGCGGGGTTGTACGTTGTCTCCATGGTGTATCGAGATCATCCGTGTGGCGAACCGATCCCGCAGGGGATCGAGGACATGGAACCCGGCCCGATCCTCGCCGTGCTGCTCTCTGTGATCGACGTCCACCAGCTGTCCGGCCACGACCGCGTGCTGGTCCTCCAGGCCCATCAGCGCCTCGCATCGCACTACGCCGCCGCCGTCTACGACGACATGACGGCGATCAAAGACGTGCTGGTCGATGAAGACGGAGAGGACTTCGCCGCCGAGTCCGCCGCCGCCGAGATCCGCTGCGCCCTGCATCTCACCCGCAGAGCCGCCGACACCGAACTCTCCTTCGCCCTCGAGCTGCGCCGGCGCCTCCCCCACGTCTTCGACGCGCTGGCCGCCGGGACCATCGATGTACGCCGGGCCAAGGTCTTCGACCGATGCCTCCTCGACCTGCCGGTTGCGACGGCCCAACAGATCGCCGACCAACTCGTGGACGACGCTGCGTCGCTGACGACGGGACAGCTCCGGGCCCGCCTCGAACGCCTCCGCATGAGGATGGCCCCTGAAGCAGCCGAGCAGCGCTACCGCCACGCCGTCGACCAGCGCCGCATCTGGATCCAAGCCACCCCGGCGGGCACCGCCAATCTCTACGCCTTCGACCTCCCCCCACACCGCGCCACCGCACTGATGCGCCGCATCAACCACCTGGCCCGCAGCCTCCGAGGCAGCGGCGACACGCGCAGCATGGACCAACTCCGCACCGACATCCTCCTCGACCTCACCGAGAGCAGTAGTCGATCCGACCGGCGCGCCACCGTCGACATCACCGTCGATCTCGCCACCCTCGCCGAACTCAACGATCACCCCGGCGAACTCGCCGGCTACGGACCCGTCATCGCCGACATCGCCCGTCAAGTTGCTGAAACACAACCCGACGCAATCTGGGTCTCCACCATCACCGACCCCGACACCGGACAACCCCTCACCACCGGTACCACGAGACGCCGACCGACCGCCGCCCAACGACGCCACGTCACCACACGGAATCGGACCTGCGTGTTCCCCGGCTGCCGCATGCCCGCCGCCGACTGCGACCTCGACCACACCACCACCTGGAGAGAAGGCGGACTCACCACCACCATCAACCTGGCACCGCTGTGCCGCCACGACCACACCATCCGCCACAACGCCGGATGGACCTACACCACCCACCCCGACGGCGACATCACCTGGACCAGCCGCCTCGGCCATACCCACACCGTCACACCCCGACTCCCCCTCCCGCCGTAGACGCACCGGCGTCCGCTAGTGGAGACCGCCTCCGCCGGCGTCATCCATCTGCGCGAGAATCGAGTCCAAGTTGAACGCCGCCGGTTTCTGCCTCGGAGGGAACTCCGCGAACGACTGCAGCTGTTCGGCCGCCAGTGCCTGCATCGGGTAGATGACGAACACGTGGTCGAGCACCCAGTCCCAATACACATTGGCGTTCTCGTCGGCCCGCTCGAACGGATCCCGCCGGAGGTTGAAGAGCTTCGGCATCCGGAGCGGAACGAACGGCTCCGCCCACAGCTGCATCGTCTTCGCCCGTTGCTCGTAGAACACGGCCTTCCAGTCGCCGTAGCGAATGGCGGTGATCAGCCCGTCATCGCTCGTATAGAAGAACCAGTTGCGCGGCGACTCGTCGACCTCACCCGTGAGATACGGAAGCACGTTGTATCCGTCGATGTGCACCTTGAAGTGCTTGTCGCCGGCGTCGTAGCCAGCCCTGAGCTCGCCGACGATGTCCGGCTCTCCTGCTGCCGCCAGCAGGGTCGGCAACCACTCCTGGTGCGTCATGATGCCCGTGAGCGTCGTGCCGGCCTCGAACTTCCCCGGCCACCGGACGAAGCACGGCACGCGGTAGGCGCCCTCCCAGTTCGAGTTCTTCTCGCTGCGCCACGGCGTGACCGCCGCATCCGGCCATGTGTTGAAGTGAGGGCCGTTGTCGGTCGAGTACATGACGATCGTGTTCTCTGCAATCCCCAACTCGTCGATCAGGTCGAGCATCTCGCCGACCAACCCGTCGTGCTCGACCATCGCGTCGTTGTAGAAGCCTTGTCCCGAGAGTCCGAGCGATGCTTCCTTGATTCGGGTACGGAAGTGCATGCGCGTCGCGTTCCACCACATGAAGAACGGTTCATCCGCCTCGTTCGCTTCGCGGATGAACTCCTTGGCGCGAGCCGTCATGTCGTCGTCGATCGTCTCCATCCGCTTCTTCGTCAGCGGACCGGTGTCTTCGATGCGACCGTCGGCGTAGGAGTGGATCACCCCCCGGGGACCGAATCGTGCACGGAACTCGGGATTCTTCGGATAGTCCGGGTGTTCGGGCTCATCCTCGGCGTTGAGGTGATAGAGGTTCCCGTAGAACTCGTCGAAGCCGTGGTTGGTGGGAAGAAACTCGTCCTTGTCGCCGAGGTGATTCTTGCCGAACTGCCCGGTCCGATAGCCGAGCGGCTTGAGCAACTCGGCGATCGTCGGATCCTCCGGCTGGAGCCCCAGGTCCGCTCCGGGAATACCCACCTTCGTGAGGCCGGTTCGCACCGGGTTCTGACCGGTGATGAAGGCGGCGCGGCCCGCGGTGCACGACTGCTGGGCGTAGTAGTCGGTGAACTCGATGCCCTCACGAGCGACCCGGTCGATGTTCGGGGTCTCATACCCCATCGCTCCGCGGTTGTTGTGGCTGATGTTGTACCAGCCGATGTCGTCGCCCCAGAGAATCAGGATGTTCGGTCGATCGGCCATGGTGCAACCCCTTCGCACTCGCTGTCCCGCGGACGTCTCGACACTACTCCCAATACCTCGACCGCACCACGGTCACCTGATCGGGTGCCGACCTGATCGATCGATCAAGTCGTGGATCTTCCGCGGACCCGCGGGCGCGGTTCCCCGGGTCCCGTCGGCATGGGCGGCAATACCGGAGGAGGCGACTGATGAGACCCATGGCAGCGCTTCGTCTTCTCACCGCTCCCGCACGGGCACGGGTCGTTGCGGCCGGCCCGGGCAACGGCTCGGTCGAACGCGGCGTCACGCTGCCGCAGGTACTCCATCACCAGCGCGGCCGGGCGCTGGGAGCGAAGTGCCTCCGTCATCACCCGCATCGGCTCGTCGACGTGGTGGAAGAAGTCCTTGAAGCCGGAACAGAGGTAGTTCAATCCGGGCTCGCCGTCGGGTGTCTCGATGAAGCGATTCTTCGGGCACTCCCCGTGGCAGGCGAATCGCACGTCGCAGTCGAGGCAGTACTGGGGCAGCAGATCCCGCTTGTCCATGCCGAAGTCGTGCTGCCTCTTCGATCCCACGAGATCGCCCATGTCGGTCTCGCCGATGTTCCCAATGAGGTACTCCGGTTCGACAAAGTGATCGCAGGAGTAGAGATCACCGTTGTGCTCCAGCGCGACGCCGAGCCCGCAGGTCTCGTTGAACACACACATGCCGGACGACGGAAGGCCCATCCAATTGCGAACCGTGGCTTCGAACGTCTGGACGTAGACCCGTCCGACGTCGTTGCGGACCCATTCGTCGAAGATCTCGCTGAGGAAACGGCCGAACTGTTCCGCCCCGACCGAGCGATCCGAGGCGAAGGTACCGTTTAGGAACGCCGGCTTTCCCGCCTCGTCGACCCGCTCGACGACCGGAATGAACTGCATCCAGTCGGTGCCGACCTCGTCGCGTAGGAACCGGTACACGTCGAGCGGGAAGTCCCCGTTCACGGCGTTCACGGTGGTGAGCACGTTGTACTCGACCTCGTGCCTTTGCAGAAGCCGCAGCCCGCGCATGACCTTGTCGAAGGTGCCTTCGCCCCGCTTGTTCACCCGGTTGATGTCGTGCAGCGGCTGCGGACCGTCGATGCTGATGCCGACGAGGTACTCGTTCTCCTTCAGGAACTCGCACCACTCGTCCGTGAGCAGCGTGCCGTTGGTTTGCATCGTGTTCTCGAACGTCATGTCGGGCTTCCGATAGCGCTCCTGCACCTCGATTGCCCGCCGGTAGAAGTCGAGCCCCATCAGCGTCGGCTCGCCGCCCTGCCACGCGACCGTGACCACCCGGGTGCCGTGTGCCTCGATCAGCTGCCGGATGTAGCGATCGAGCACCTCATCGGACATGTGGAACCGGCTGCCTTGGTAGAGCTCCTCCTTGTCGAGGAAGAAGCAGTAGGAGCATCCCAGGTTGCAGATTGCCCCAGTTGGCTTCGCGAGCACGTGGAACGCGTCGGGGGACCAGGCGCGTTCGAGTTGACTGCCGCCGATGTCGGCTCCAGCGACCGCCGGCCAGGGAAGGTCTCGTTGCGTGGACACGACGGCGAGCCTACCCCACCGTCAGAGTCGTGGCGGACCGGCGGCGATCGATGCCGCTGCATCCTCGAGGGCGTCCTCGCCGCCGGACGCGGGCGTGATGTGCGCCCAGGTCACCCCGGCCGCGGCGAACGCAGCGAGGGTGCGCCGGTCCTCGGTCTCGTGGCCGGTGGGGACGATCGACGCACTCACCTCGTAGCCGCTCATATCGGCCCGTTGGGCGGCCACATAGCCCACGACCTCCCTCACTCCGTCGGGCAAAATGAGCGCCGTGGCACCGTTGTCGTCGGCGAGGGGGAACGCACCGTCGAAGCGCGCCGCACGGCGGAACGGACCCTTGTTCGGCCACGTCCCAGCCACCCAGATCGGAATTCGCGGCTGCTGAAGCGGTGTCGGCATGAACGTCGTCTCGGCGACCTGGAAGTGCCGGCCTTGGTACGAGAAAGGCTGGCCCTTCCACATGCCGAGGATCACATCGAGGGCCTCATCGAGCAATTCGGCCCGCTCGCGCACGCCGGTCGGCTCCCCGAAGGTCCCGAACTCCACGTCTGCCGGTACCCCGATGCCGACGCCGAGAACGAGCCGCCCGCCGCTGAGGTGATCCAGCGTCACCGCCTGCCGAGCCACAACCCATGGGCGGCGGCGCGGGATCGGGGTGACCATCGGACCCATGGTGATGCGCTCTGTGGCCGCCGCTACGGCGGCGAGGATCACCCACGGGTCGCCGACCGGCATCCCATCGGCAACGACGATGTGGTCCCAGACGAAGAACCCATCCCAGCCGGACCGCTCTGCGGTCGTGGCGAGCTCCGCCACCGCTGAGGCGTCCGCGAAGGGCCCAAAGTTGGGGAGGTTGACCGCGAATCTCACGGTCGCGACCTTAACGCCTCCGATCCTGGCGGTTGCCGCGTTGGTAGCCTGGGTGGTGGTTGCCCACCGACGCTCAGCGATGAGCGCCATCCCTACCGGAGAGAAAGCGAGCGCCGCCATGGCAGAGTTCTTCACCGATGTGAGCCCCATCCAGTTCGAAGGTCCGGACACCGACAACGACCTGGCATTCCGCTTCTACGACCCCGACCGCATGGTGATGGGCAAGCGAATGGAGGATCAGCTGCGCATCGCCGTCTGCTACTGGCACTCGTTCAACTGGCCGGGCAGCGATGTCTTCGGGGCGGGAACGTTCGATCGTCCGTGGCTCGGCGGCTCGATGGAGCCGATGGCCGCCGCTCGCATGAAGATGGACGCGGCATTCGAGTTCTTCGCGAAGCTCGGCACGCCCTTCTACTGCTTCCACGACCTCGACATCGCCCCGGAAGGCGATACGTTCGCGGAGACCCGTAGCAACGTCGAAGCGATGGTCGAATACGCCGAGCAGAAGATGGAGGAGACGGGGGTCAAACTCCTGTGGGGCACGGCGAACCTGTTCAGCCACCCGCGCTACGCAGCCGGAGCGGCGACGAATCCCAACCCGGAGGTATTCGCGTATGCGGCCGCGCAGGTGAAGAACGCTCTCGACGCGACGCTTCGCCTTGGCGGCTCCAACTACGTCCTGTGGGGCGGGCGCGAGGGCTACGAGACGTTGCTCAACACCAGCGTGAGCAAGGAGACCGACCAGCTCGCTCGATTCATGCACATGGTCGTCGACTACAAGAAGGCGATCGGGTTCGAGGGCACGCTGCTGATCGAGCCGAAACCGCAAGAACCAACGAAGCACCAGTACGACTACGACAGCGCCACCGTGCACGGCTTCCTCGAGCGCTACGACCTCTTCGGCGAGTTCTTCGTCAATATCGAAACCAACCACGCAACGCTCGCGGGCCACAGCCTCCATCACGAAGTGGCCTACGCGGTCGAGAACGGAGTCTTCGGCAGCATCGATGCAAACCGGGGCGACCCGCAGAACGGCTGGGACACCGACCAGTTCCCGAATTCGGTCGAGGAGATGAGTCTGTCGCTCTACGAGATCTTCAGCAGGGGCGGGTTCAAGAACGGCGGCTTCAACTTCGACACGAAGCTGCGACGCCAAAGCATGGCTCGGGACGACCTGTTCCACGCGCACATCGGGGGGATCGACACGCTGGCGTTGTCACTCCTGGTCGCTGAGCAGCTCATCTCCGGCGGCGGGCTGAGGGCAGCCCGGGATGCTCGCTACGCCGGTTGGTCGTCCGCTCTCGGTGCGGCGATCTCCGGCGGGACCGCCGACCTCGCCGCGCTCGAGGCGAAGGTCATCGCGGGCGAGATCGATCCGAAGCCGGTCTCCGGCCGCCAGGAGGCACTCGAGAACCTGATCAACCGAGCGATCTGGACCACGTCCTAGTCGAAGAGGCCCGACGCGTCCGACCGGAGGATGGAGTAGGAGACGCAGTCGGTTGGCCGGCCACCGACGATGAGCCGCTCGCGGAGCGTTCCCTCCTCGGTGGCGCCGAGCTTGACGGCGACCCGCCGACTCGCCGCGTTGTGGACGGGAATGACCAGTTCGATGCGGTTGAGGTCAAGGGTTCGGAAGCCGTACGCCGCAACCAATCGAGCCGCCGACGTAGCTATTCCGAGGCCGGTGCGCCCGGTTCGAATCCAGAAGCCCATGTTGGCCGCACGGTGTTCGCGATCGACGCCGCTGAGACCGCAACTTCCCAGAAATTCCCCGGATTCTGGATCCTCGACGACGAAGTAGAACGACTTCGCCGATTCCCATGCTGTGACCCACCAGCCGACGTGCTCGGTTGCCTCGTCCAGCGAGTAGTCGGCATGAAACCAGGTCTCGTAGGGGGTCAACTGGTCTGTCGACTCGAGCGCCGCTTCGAGGAGAACTCCGGCGTCGTCCGCTCGATAGCGACGAAGGCGGACGCCGTCGGCGACGAGAGCCCGGGCCACTAGCTGTCGAGCCCAGAGAGCCGGTGGAACGACTCACGGAGTGCCGGATAGAGATCGCGGTACACGGCGTGCATCTCGTCGTAGATCGCAGTATCCGGGCCGGGTTCGGTCACGTCGCCGACCTCGACCGCCGCCTCGCAGGCTTCGGAGACCGAGCCAAACGCCCCGGCGCCGACGGCGGCGAGGATTGCGGCTCCGTGCGCTGCCGACTCGGCTGTACCGACGACCCGGACCGGCAGGCCGATCACGTCGGCGATGATCCGCAGCCACAGATCGCTGGACGCGCCTCCACCCGATACCCGCACCTCACCGAGCTCCATCTCCTCGGCCATGAGCTCCACCGAGTCCCGCAGTCCGAAGGCAACACCTTCCATCACGGCACGCGCCATGTGCCCAAGACCGTGCCGCACGGTCAGGCCGACGAAGGCGCCGCGTGCGAGCGGGTCGGGATAGGGCGTTCGCTCACCCGACAGATACGGGAGGAAGATGAGTGCTCCGGAGCCGGCCGGCGCCCGCGCCGCCGCATCGTTCAGTTCGTCGTATGAGAGGTCCGGGGCGAACGCGTCCTTGAACCACTTGTAGCTGCCGGCGGCCGAGAGCATGACGCCCATGAGGTGCCACATGCCGGGCACGGCATGACAGAAGGCATGCAGGCGTCCCTGGGGTTCGATGACGGGACGGTCGGCGGCCGCGAACACGACCCCGCTGGTGCCGACGCTCATGGCAACGACACCGGGCTTGACGGCGCCGACGCCGACGGCGTTGGCCGCCTGGTCGCCGCCGCCACCCATCACCGGGGTCCCCGGACGGAGACCCGTCAGCGCCGCCGCCTCCTGGCTCACCGTACCGGTGACATCGGGGCCTTCAAGCGTGGGAGGGAGCCACTGCTCGGGGATGTCGAGGGCGCGCACCACCTCGCGTGACCAATCACGGGCGGCGAGATCGAACAGAATCGTCCCGGATCCCCCGGCGCGATCGCATGCGTACCCCCCGGTGAGGCGGAATCGCACATAGTCCTTCGGCAGCAGCACATGCGCCACACGGGCGAACACGTCGGGTTCGTGGTTGCGCACCCACAGGATCTTGGGCGCGGTGAAGCCGGTGAGGGCGTCGTTGCCGGTGACGGCGATCAACTCGGCAGCCCCGACCCGCTCGCGGATCTCGTCGCACTCGGCCTGGGTCCGCTGATCGTTCCAGAGGATCGCGGGCCGCAGGACCTCGCCGTATTCGTCGAGGAGCACGAGCCCGTGCATCTGTCCCGTCATGCCGATCCCCGCGACGGCCTCGCCCGAAACTCCCCCCTGCTCCAGAGCACGCCTGACGGCAACCACCGTGGCGTCCCACCACAGGTGCGGCGACTGCTCCGACCACAGTGGCCGTGGTGCCTCGAAGTCGTACTCGGAGCGACCGATCGCGACGACAGCCCCTTTTGCGTCCATCAGCAGCGCCTTCGTTGCGGTGGTGGACGAGTCGATTCCGATGAAGTAGCTCATGTGGCAAGACCTTCCGGCACCGATGGCAGGGATTCGAGGACATCGGCGAGAGCACCGTCGGGGACATCGCGCAGGGCCCAGACCTCGCGATGTGCGGCGCGCTTGCCGGGTTGCAGCGTCACCAGCGGTCCGAGCGTCTCGAGTTCGATGAACCGCTCGTCGCGGTAGCACTGCGCGCTGGCTCCGAAGTCGACGTAGACGTCGCCGTCTCGGTGGAGCGCCGCCCACTTGACGAACACCTGGTCGCCGCAGGCATAGGCAGTCCAACCCCGGCGGTTGGGGACGCCGATCTTCGACTTGGCCTTGCGCTCGGAGGCTTCGACGGTGACGAGATCTCGCAGCACGGTGATCTCCGGACTCGACAGATCGGTGTAGGGCCAGAGCACCAGGTGGCGGTTCGGGAGTACGCCATCGTCGTCGACCGGACCCCGCCGCTGCGGCAGATAGGCGGTCCCGCCCGGCGCCAGTTGGGTGATCGCCCACGGAGCCGACCGGACCGGGGTCCACCCCTCGTTGCGCAACTCGTGGTCGACGAAGGTGAAGTCCCCGTGCTGCGAGAGGGCGATTGCCTTGACGACGCCGTCGGTGTCGGATGGGGCAACGATCTCGACGCCGGCGTCGGTTTCGGTGATCGTCACCGGTGCGTCATCGGAGGCATACGACACCGCCGGCACCTCGGGTGCGCGCCACAACCGATGCCCGCCGAGGAACCGGTACGTCCCGATGGCGGGGTGCTCGATGACGGCCTCGGGAAGCGAGGCGAAGAGGCTCGGTCTGCCTTCCCTCGCGTACGCCAGAACGCGAGGACCGGCGTTGACGGCAAGGGTGACCGAGACCGGACCGAGGTCGATCGCCATCGTCTCGAGCGCGGCCGAGCCTTCAGCATCGGTCATGAGATGCGCAGGATGGATGCCGGGGCGTGCCGCATCCGGCGATGATACGGAATCGTGCGAACCGATGGGCCGCGCCCTCATACAGGCGAATTCGCCTGAGCCATACCGGAGGGCACCGTCCGGCCCATGTCGGTGGGTGCCGCCTGGGCGCTAAGTCACGGTTCTTCGCGAGCGATTCATCGACGCGACTCGACCGGCTCGCCGTCACATCCGATCGAAGAATCCTGCGAACGCCCGGCGTTCGGTTCGAACCTCCGCTCTCCGGATAGCGGATCGTCGGGACACATGGCCCTGGCATGGCCGCGGCCGACTGGTGCACGATGCGGTCCTGACAACGGAGGTACCCACTGAAGGCGCTCATCGTCTATGAGTCAATGTACGGCAACACCTTGCAGATCGCCGAGGCGATCGCCGAAGGGCTCTCGCGCACCATGGACGTGGAGATGTTCGAGGTGGGCCTCGCACCATCGGATCCAGGCGATCTCGACCTACTCGCAGTCGGCGGACCCACCCACCAGTTCGGATTGAGCAGGAAGAGCTCCCGCGAGCAGGCCGCCGACGACGCCGACGGCCCGTTGATCTCCGCGGGCATCGGCATCCGGGAGTGGATCGGTGGCCTCGGCAAGGTCAAGAGCGGCGCCGCCGTGGCGTTCGACACCAGCATCCGCAAGCCCAACCTTCCCGGTTCGGCCGCGCGCGGGGCTGCAAAACGGCTCAAACGGCTCGGCTACCGCATGCTCCTGCCCGGCGAGCCCTTCCTGGTAGAGGGAGCAACCGGGCCGATCACCGATGGCGAGCTCGAGCGAGCTCGCAAATGGGGCGAACAGGCCGCGGCGGGGGTGGCGTCGACCTCGACGGGCTGATGCGACGGGCGCGAGGTGAGCCAACCCATCACGCGATCGATCACTTGTCGGTCGCGGGGCAGATCGAAGTGTCGAACACCGCCGATCACTGCGACACTCGTCGGCCTCAACGTTCGTTGGCCGGCGCCGCTCGACGGGCGTACGATCAGATCGCCAAACACCGCCCCGAGGGGATGGGTCGGATCGGCCGTGGTCGTAGCGGCAATGAAGCAATGCCGGATGCCGGTCGGAAGCGAGTTGCTGCCCAATGTGTTGCGGAGCAGGGCATCGTGATCGAGGCCGCGCCAATCATCCTCGGTCACGGCGCCGAATCGGAGATCCTTGATGCCGCCGCTTCTGGTGTTGAGGAAGCTGGCGAGCGGCCGCGTCTCGGGCGCAATGGTGAGCGCCCACGATGCGGCATTGGCCAACTTCTCGAGCGGCGCACCTCGATGCGGTGTCCCGAGCGTCACGACGTCGTCGACGCAGTCGATCCACTGATGGTCCCGCGTTGCAGCCGTGAGGCAGGCGCTGCGGATCACCAACCCGCCCATCGAGTGCCCGACCAGGGAGATGCTCTTCACCGGCACCGGCCACCGCCGCCGGACATCCTCGAGGAGATCGGCCAACAGGCTCCCATTGTCCGAAATCCGAAGGCCGGTGTTGTAGCGGATCGGGACCGGGGTAAAAGCCGGGTGCTCGTCGAGCGCTCCGAACAATCCGGGACTCGTGGTGGTGCCGCTCCAGCTTCGCTCGGTCTCGATGAGTCCGTGGACGAGCACGACCAACCTTTCGGTGGCATCCGGGAACACCCGGCCAAGGTCGGCATCGAGTCGAACCGTCGCCCCTTCCCGGTCGCGAAGGCTCATTCGGATGGTGAGATCATTCGAGCGCGCGCCGAGTGTGTCACCCCACAGCCCGTTCACCAGCGACTGGGCCGCTTCAGCGACCGGGGAGCGGTCTCTGAACTGGGTGCCAACCGCCAGGCCGATCGCGGCTCCGCCCAAGCGAACCGAGGCGTATGCCGCATTCGCGACGGCATCGTGGGACCGCCGAACGGGCATGGCCGGCGACCCGATGGCGGAAAACCACCGTCGCGCGATCGTGCGATGGATGCCCTCGACGGGCGCAACGACACGTTCGGTGGCGAGGGCAATAGCGCTTGCGGCAAGCATGGCGAAGGATTTCCCGGTCGGGCCCTTCACGGTAGCGCTGATGCCGGTCCACTCCTTTCATGCGATCGGGACCTTGGACCCTGCCA
The DNA here is from genome assembly GCA_024640745.1 of Actinomycetes bacterium. Classification (GTDB taxonomy): domain Bacteria; phylum Actinomycetota; class Acidimicrobiia; order Spongiisociales; family UBA5794; genus JAHEEL01. The sequence continues at coordinate 589 of JAHEEL010000002.1, read as the reverse complement.
ACCTACTGAACGCTTGTTTACACTCCTGAACATGAGTTCAGTTGATATCATCTCCGGCGAAGTTGAGCCGGTCGATGATCGGACGACCCGGGCCCGGATCCGCGACGCAGCGATCGACTGCTTCGCCGACAACGGCATCGCAGGGACGACCGTGCGGAAGATCGCAACCGCCGCCGGCGTCTCCCCCGGCCTCGTCATCCACCACTTCGGTTCGATGGAGGGCCTGCGGGCGGAATGCGACGAGCACGTAGCCACGTCGATTCGGCAGTACAAGAGCACGGCTATCTCCGAAGGACCCAACCTCGACGTGCTCGCGGCGCTCCGTGGATCCGACGCAAAGCCGTGGGTTGCCTATCTCGTTGCCGTGCTTGGCGATGCGTCCCCGACGGTGGCGCGGCTCGTCGACGAGTTGATCGCCGACGCCGAGGGATACCTGGCGCTCGGCGTGGAGACCGGGATGGTTCGCCCGTCCCCGAACCCACGAGGGCGTGCTGCGGTGCTGCTGCTCTGGTCGCTCGGCGCGCTCGTTCTTCACCGCCACGTCGAGCGCGTCCTCGGTGTCGACCTGACCGACCCCACCATCGTTCAG
>JAHEEL010000087.1 GCA_024640745.1 Actinomycetes bacterium | reverse complement strand
GTTGCCGAACTCCTCGAGGGCGAAGAGCCTGGCGCCGTGCTCCGAGTCGTCGAACGTGTACGACGTGGTCTGGTAGATCGGAACGGCGCGTGCATTGGTGCCGGGCGCCGGTTCCTGCCCCGCGTGGACCTGCAGGGTCTCGTATCGGTAGTCGCTCATCTGGTTCCCTCCCTGGGATCGGTGGTGGAGATCGGTGGGGAGGACCGTCCAACGAAAACGATCCGCCCCGGTGCCGGTGCGGATCCTTCGTTGGTCAGTTGATGGTCGGTGCTACGCGACGACTCCACACGGCTTCATATGGGCCATGGGCATCATCATGGTGGTGCGTGCAGCGGTCATTGGCGTGTGAAGGTAGTGGCGGTCTCGCTCCGGTGTCAAGGCTTGTCCGCCGACCGGCTCGTCAACCGCGCTCGGCGACGCTGTGCACGACGTCGGCGGTTGCGTCGATGACGATCCGCTGTTGCTCCTCGCGCGTGATCGTCGCCGGGTTGTCTCCCCGCTGGTCGCCGTACCAGCCGAAGTAGGCGTGGTTGCCACCCTCGATGGCGGTGAACGCCGTGTCGGCGGGGAGGCGCACCCGGGAACGCTCGATGTCATCAACCGTTGTCAGGCCGTCGAGCGTGCCGAATACCGATGCTGTCACCCCCGTCCAGGTGGTGAGATCGGCACCATCCTGTGGGTAGGAAGCCCAGAGCACGAGGCCTCCCATGGTGTCGCGATGGTTCCCGGCGTAGCGGGCGGCCATGACACCGCCGAGGGAGTGGCCGGCGATGGTCCACTCGATGATCTCCGGATGGTCTTCGACAACGCCGTCGGCGCGATTGCTGCCGAAGATGGCGAGGCTGAAAGGCATCGGCACAATGGCGACGAAGACGCCGTCCTCTGCGAGGACACGGGCTGCCGGCGCGTACGAGCGGGGTTCGACAAACGCTCCGGGGTAGATGATGAGGCCCGACTCGGCGCCCGAACTCGGCGTGAAGGTGATGGGACGGCCGTCGTCGACGGTGACGGTTGCGCTCGATTCCATCGCCGGCAGGGCCTCCGGCAGTGGCCCCTTCGTGAGGATTGGAGGCACGATCAGAATCGCGATCATCGTCAGCGCGACGAGGGCAGCCGCCGCAATCCCAGTGATCTTCAATGCAGGCCGCATTGTCGGTGCTCCATCCATCCGTTGTCCGACGAATCTGAACCCATTGTCGCGGGTTCGTGGCCTCGTCGACCGAGGATCATGCCTTGCTCGACCCGCCCGTCCCCTTCGCTTGTTCGCCATCATCTTTGCCGTTGCGTGTCGATTCCCTGGCGGCTTCGAAACGGCGGAGCGTGACCTCGCGCGCCGTGGCGTGGTCGATGATCGGATACGGGTAGGTTTCGCCGAGGGTGACCCCCGCTGCAGCGGCCTCCAGCGGCTGTTCCCACGGGGCGTGGATCGCGGGCGCCCTCAGCGACGCGAGCTCGGGGACGTAGGCCCGGATGAACTCGCCGTCTGGATCGAAGCGGCGGCTCTGCGTGATGGGGTTCATGATGCGGAAGTAGGGCGCTGCGTCGGCTCCGGTTCCGGCAACCCATTGCCAGTTTCCGACGTTCTGGGAGACGTCGGCATCGATCAGCAGGCGACGGAAGTGTCGTTCACCGACCCGCCAATCGATCCCGAGGTCCTTCACGAGGAACGATGCGGTGATCATTCGCACCCGGTTGTGCATCCACCCCGTTGTGTGGAGTTGCCGCATCCCTGCATCGACGATCGGATAACCGGTCTCCCCGGCCTTCCAGGCAGTGACGGCTTCGTCGTCGTTTGCCCACACGATCGACGCGAGGTCCTCCTGCAGCGGCGCGTCGACGGTGTGGGGGTGGTGGAAGAGAACCTGGGCATAGAAGTCGCGCCAAGCCAGCTGCCGGACGAAGGCCTGACGTCCCGGCGTGGTCGACCCGACGATCTCGGCGATCCGACGCGGTGAGATCGTCCCGAACTTGAGATCTGCCGAGAGACGCGAGGTGCCGTCGATGTCGGGCCGATTGCGATCGGTCTTGTAGTCGTCGACGACTTCGATGAATCGATGGAGCCGTTCGCGTGCCCCGCGCTCGCCGCCCTCGATGATCGGCCGACCGGCCTTCGGAAGCTGCGTGTCCGAAGATGTGAGCACCGTCACGGCTTGAGCCGCCGGCCACGGCTCGATGGGGGTTTCCGCCCACTTCCGGTAGAACGGTGTGAAGACCCGATATGGGGTATCGCTGCCGGTGAGTACGGCGCCCGGTGCATGGACAACCGCGCCGTCGAAGCACTCGACGTCGGCGTGAGCCGCCTCCTCCACGGCGGCATCCCGCCGACGCGCAAACGGGGTGTAGTCACGATTCCAATAGACGGCATCGTGCCGGCCGCTGAGTTCGGGAATCACGGCCTCCGGCGATCCGTGGACAATCGTGAGCCTGCCTCCCAGGGCCCGGAGTTGTTCATCGAGCGCCCGCACGTTGTCGAGGAGGAGGCTGCGCCGAAGCTCGCCGGCACCGGCGAGCAGGCGCTCATCGAGCACGAACACGCCTTCGACGGCGTCGTGGTCGATCGTGGCGTTCGCCCACGCCGGGTTGTCGTCAAGCCGTAGGTCGCGTCGGAACCAGATGAGGGCGCTCATGCGTCCGGGCCGTGCGGTCCGGCAACGCGATCGGCGGAATCCGCCTCGGCACCTGCGGCGATGCGGCGTGCCATGTTCCCGAAGATGAAGTGATGAAACGGCAGCAGCGCATACCAGTAGAGGCGGCCGGTGAGGCCCCGGGGGCGGAAGTAGGCATTCTGGTGCAGCACGCTGTGATTCCCGACGGTCTCAACGTCCCACTCGAGCCAGGCATCACCCGGCAATCGCATCTCGGCAGAGAGCTGGAGGCGGCGCCCGGGTTCTACGCGGGTCACGCGCCAGAAGTCGATGGTGTCCTCGAGCCGGACGTCCTGCGGGTGTCGGCGGCCCCGCCGCAGGCCGACGCCGCCGACGAGTATGTCGATGAGCCCGCGGAGGCGCCATGCCCAGTCGAAGCCGTGATACCCCACATCGCCACCGATGCGTGCGAAAGATCGGAAGACGTCTTCCGGCTCGGCGGGCGTTTCAACCTCTTTGTGGTCGACGAAGAGCGTGCCGCCGCTCCATGACGGATCTCCCTGGAAGGGGCGGGCCGGCCCGGTGGTGGCGTCGGACCATCGGGTGTCGACACTGAGGTCTTCACTGTGCTCGAGCGCCCGCTCGATTGCCGCATCGAGCGGCGTCGGCGCGATGCCGAAGCGTTCCTTCGCACGGTCGTCGTGGACGATGACCTCGTTCTTGAGCGAATCGACGAGTGGTCGGGCGACGCCGACGGGGAGCGGCGTGACGAGGCCGATCCAGAGTGAAGAGAGGCGTGGGGTGAGCACCGGAACGGGGACGACGAATCGGCGCGGGAGGCCGGCAACGCGTGCGTAGGCCTGCATCATCTCCAGGTAGGAAAGGACCTCCGATCCGCCGATTTCATAGATCGTGTGGCCGGGCGCAGTGTCGTCGAGGGCGGCGAGCAGATACGCCAGGACATCGCGAATCGCAATCGGCTGGCACTTCGTCTGCACCCACGACGGCGTCACCATGGCGGGCAGCACTTCGGTGAGGTAGCGGAGCATCTCGAACGACACAGAACCGGATCCGATGATGACGGCGGCTCGAAGCTCGGTGACCGGCACAGGTCCAGAAGCCAGCGCGCGTCCGACCTCGTGGCGGCTCCCGAGATGTGCCGACAGGCGGTCGTCTTCGTCGCCGAGCCCGCCGAGGTAGACGATGCGGCCGACGCCTGCGGCGGCTGCAGCTCGAGCGAAGTTGTGGGCTGCCACGCGATCTGCGTCCTGGAAGCTTCCGGGTCCGCCCATCGAGTGAATCAGGTAGTAGGCGGCGTCGCATCCTTGGAGCGCGGGTTCAAGCGTCTCGGGCTCGAAGACATCGGCGCGGACGGCGTCCACCTCGTTGCTCCAGGAGCGGCCGTTGAGTTTGCCCGGATTGCGAGCCAGGCAAACGATGTCGTGACCCTCGGCGAGGAGTCGAGGCACAAGACGGCCCCCGATGTATCCGGTTGCTCCGGTGACGGCGATTCTCACGGTGTCCTTTCTGCTGTTCAACCGTAGTTCGAACCCACGGCGGCGTGCGGATCGAAACCCTGGGGGAGGGGGGGACCACCCATCAGGAATTTTACCGCTAAATAGCATCCATTCGGGTCCGGGGCTCCGTAGTCAGGTCAAGCAAACCCCAAAAGGAGGGGAAGAACAATGAAGAAGCTCATTGCGGTATTCGCCGCAACCTTGATGGCTCTGGCGATTGCAGCACCCGCAATGGCTCAGGCCGAAACCCGCATTCACCTCATTCATGGTATTCCGGATACCGCGGTGGATGTCTACGTCGATGACGCCGCCGTCTTCGAAGACTTCAACTTCGGTGACACGCAGGATCTGTCGTCGCTCGCTGGTGAGACGCTCGTGAACCTGCAAGTCAGGCTTGCCGGAACCGACACCGTCGCCATCGAAGCAGGCGATGTGGATCTCCCGGCATCGGGCAACTACTCGATCATCGCCAACCTGGACGAGGCCGGTACGCCGACGCTGTCGGTGTTCGCCAACGACACCTCCGAGATCGACGCCGGAAACGGCCGTCTCCAGGTTCGTCACACTGCTGCCGCTCCGGCGGTCGACGTGAAGGCCGACGGCGCCGTGGCGTTCAGCAATCTCAGCAACCCGAACGAAGCCAAGGCTGATCTCCCGGCTGCGACCTACAGCGTCGAGGTGGTTCCCACCGGCGCCGATGAGCCGGTCGTCATTGGCCCGGCGGACATCGCGGTCACGGACGGCGAGTCGTTGATCGTCTATGCCGTCGGCTCGCTCGAAGGTGAGACGCTCACTGTGCTCACCGAGAGCATCACCGGCTTGGGTGCTGCTCCTGCAGCCGTCCAGACCGGCAATAGCCCGATCGACAGTGGTACTTCGATGGCCACGGTCGCCGCACTGATGATCATCGCCACCGTGGCGGTTGGTGGAGGTCTCGTCCTCGCCCGTCGCACGAACTGAAACGCGAAAGCAATAGATGAAGCAGCAACGGGGGCGGGACAGAGGTCCCGCCCCTACGCTGCATCCGGACCCATGAAAAGACGACTCGCACTCATCATCCTGGCCGTCGGCCTCGTCCTATCAGCGTGCACCTCGGCAACGTCGGAGGGGCCATCCGAAGGGGCGGCGCCCGCCATCACGACCACGACCGTCGCACCCGCGTCGACGACGACCGACGCGTTTCCCAGCGAGACTCCGACGACCACCGACGGTCGATCGCCACTTGCCGAACTCGTTTCTCCGATCGGCTCGGCCGCATACGACCCTCGAGATCATGTCGACAACCGTCCGGTGCCGACGTCGATCAGCATCGACGAAATCGGCGTTGTCGAGGCTCCGGTGCTCGATGTCGGTGTTGAGCCGGATGGTGATATGGAGATTCCCGGAGCAAGCGATGTGGGATGGTACCGATTCAATCCCACGCCCGGAGATCCCGGCTCGGCAGTGCTCGCCGCGCACATCCAGTACAACGGCAAGCCGGGCGTCTTTCGATACCTCAGCGATGTCGAAGTCGGGGACGAGGTCGTCGTTCATTTTGACGACGGATCCCGAACTGGTTTCCAGGTCGTGGAGCTCGCCCAGTACGACAAGGACGAGCTGCCGACCGACCGCGTCTTCGCAAAAGACGGAGCGCCGATGCTGACGCTCATCACCTGCGGTGGCGACTTCAATCGATCCTTGAACAGCTACGAGGACAACGTCGTCGCCTACGCGGTCCCGATCAGCGCGTAGTCTTTCGGCCGCCGAGAGGAGCGCCATCCGCTCGGCCGCTACGCTCCGAAGGTGAGATGCAGGCGGCGAGACCGCCTGTGTGTCCACGAATGGGAGAACTTATGAAGATCGTCGTCACCGGATGGTCCGGCCTCATCGGCCGCCCGCTGGTTGCAGCGCTCGAAGCCGAAGGTCACGACGTCACCCGGCTGGTGCGACGTCGACCAGAGGGTCCGGACGAAGCTGCGTGGGATCCCGCGGCGGACTCGATCGACGCGGCCGCTCTCGGAGGCGTCGACGCGGCAATTCATCTCGCCGGCGCCGGGATCGGCGATCGACGCTGGACCGATTCGTACAAGCGGGAGATCCACGACAGTCGAGTGGACGGAACGAAGCTGCTCGCCACCGCGCTTGCGGGGCTCGAGCGGAAGCCGTCCGTGATGGTGTCCGCTTCGGCCATCGGTTGGTACGGCGACCGCGGTGGCGAGATTCTCGACGAGACGGCGTCTCAGGGAACGGGCTTCCTTGCCGACGTCGTGGCGGCTTGGGAAGCTGCTGCGGAGCCCGCCGTGGCCGCAGGAATCCGCGTCGTCCATCCACGCACCGGCATCGTGCTCTCGCGGGATAGCCTCACCCTCCGTCGCCTGCTGTTGCCGGTCAAGCTCGGGGTCGCCGGGAAGATGGGACCGGGAGATCAGTGGTGGAGCTGGATCACGCTGAACGATGAAGTACGAGCCCTGATCCATCTCGCTGTGGCTTCGGACCTCGCCGGCCCCGTCAACCTGACGGCGCCGAATCCGGTCACGAACAAGGAGTTCATCTCGACGCTCGGGAACGTCTTGAGGCGACCGACGATCCTACCGACGCCCTCCTTCGCCCTGAAGGCGATCCTTGGCACGGAGCTCGCTGAAACGTTGGTTCTCCAGTCGGACCGCGTGGTGCCGGCCCGCCTCGAGGCCGACGGGTTCGAGTTCGAGTCACCCGTTCTGGTTGACGCGTTGCGATCGGTGCTCGAGCCGACCGGCTAGCTTGCGACCACGGGTCCCAGGGTTCGCCGCGTCTCACGTGGTGTTCCGATCCCGTCGAGGGGTTGCGTCACCGGATGATCGATCGAGCCTCAGACCTTCTTCGGCACCGTGCCGGCGATGCGGAGCACCGTCCCCATGATTCGGTGTCCGAAGTCTGAGGCCGGCCCGTACATCAGCGGGCATCCGCCGTCGATGACCGTGATGCCGTTCTCGCGGCCGAGGGCGGCCGCCGTAGCCGATACGCTTCCGGCGCCCACGGAGCGATGCATCCAGGCTCGCGTGATTCCCGCATCGACGCAGTCCTGCATCACCTGGTCGGCGTCGCTCGGCTTCGTTGCAATCACCACTGCGTCCACGCCGTCGGGAATTGCTCCAACGCTTGGATAGCAGGGATCTCCTTCGACCTCCTCCGCATGCGGATTAACCGCGAAGACGTCGTATCCCCGCTCGCGAAGTCGCTGGTAGACGATGTTGCCGCCGTGCTCGCCTCCGCTCGAACGTGAGACGCCGGCTACGGCGATACGCTGCTGGGCCAGGAAGTCGAGCGCGGCGGTCTTGGTCGGGATCATTGCCTTCTTCTCCTCTCGTGACCCGCCGCCCATTGTTCCAACCCGGGTTGGATCCCGCCAGGGCGATTCGTCCCTTGCGTTGTCCGATCCGGCGGCCGGCTGGTACAGCCGGGTGCAACTCATATGAGTGGTATTGGCCCTAGCCGCAGCCCGAATCGTCGACCATCCTGGAACCGTCGAACAAGGAGCAGAGACATGAGCCCGAGTAGCGAAGCCGAACGACGCCCTTCACCGGCGCAGATGGCCATCGGATGGGTTTTTGCGGCCGTGGTGATCTTCCTGGCGCAGCGGGATCTTCGCCGGCGACCCCCTGAGGCCGTGCGCGGTCCGGTCATGGTGTGGCGAGCCGTTGCGGCCGTGCCACCCGGCGCGGTTGCGTATCTGATCCTCGGGCGACGCCGGACACCGCTCGACGCATCGGAGGAGTTGTCGGATGATCCGATTCCCGCCTGAGCGGGTATCGATGATGCCGGCGTCCAGATGCCCGTCGCGTCGGTAGCTTCGCCCGATGGCTGACCCATTCGTTCCGGTCGCGTTCGCCGTCCCGCTTCAGTTCAGCGGACCCGGGTTCCGTATCGAGCCGCTGGGGCCGGAACACAACGAGCGCGACTTCGAAGCGTGGATGTCGAGTCTCGACCACATACGCTCGACACCTGGCTTCAGTCCTGAAGGTGATTGGCCCACGCCGATGGACCTCGACGCGAACCGTGCCGATCTGGTCGGGCACGCCCGCGACTTCGAGCAACGCGAGGGCTTCACCTACTCGATCCTCGATGGCGACACCGTGATCGGCTGCGTCTACATCTATCCGTCTCGTGACCGGGAGCACGACGCTCACGTGCGGTCCTGGGTTCGAGCCGGCCGGGCCGAGATGGACACGATCGTGTACCGGTCGCTCAGCGAGTGGATTGCGGAGGCCTGGCCGTTCGAGAACCCGCGCTACGCGGCGAGAGATTGATCGACCGTCGGGCCGCCAACCGATCAGCGAGTGTTCTGCGGGCCGGAGACGCCAAATGGAATCGTCGCAAGCCCTGCGTACACGGGGTGGGTGGGGAACGGTAGAGTCGTGGGACCGCGGGGCGGTTCGCTGACTGGAGTGCCCCTCTCCGCTGAAGTCGCCTATCGACAAGGAGTATCGCCATGTTATCGACCGTCGAAGTCACCGACTCGGTGTTCGGTCGCCTTCGAACCTACAACTTGGTCATGGGAGGCCTGCACTTCGTGCAGGCGGTGCTCGTCCTGGTGCTCGCCACGGACTTCACCCTGCCCGTGTTCGCATCGTATATCGAGGGGCCCCCGGGGACGCCGGCCTCGGCGCCGACGGAGTTGTTCGACGTGTCGATCGCGTGGGGCGTGGCGGCATTCCTGTTCCTGTCCGCCCTGTTCCACTTCATCGTGGCGAGCGTCGGGTCTTCCCGCTACCGCGACCAGCTGTCCCGCGGTCAGAACCAGTTCCGGTGGATCGAGTACGCGCTGTCATCGTCGATCATGATCATCCTCATCGCCATGCTGACGGGGATCAGTGACATCGCGGCGTTGGTTGCCCTCTTCGGGGTGAACGCCGGGATGATCTTCTTCGGCTCCGTGCAGGAGCGCTACGAGGCCCCCGGCGGTTCGCTGTGGCCGTTCTGGCTCGGCTGTGTTCTCGGT
>JAHEEL010000086.1 GCA_024640745.1 Actinomycetes bacterium | reverse complement strand
AAGACACCGTCGACTGGTACCGCCGCCGGGAAGACTGGTGGCGACCGCTGAAGGGAGAGCGATGAAGGGAATCGTCCTCGCCGGGGGCGCCGGGACCCGGCTCTATCCGCTCACGCGAGTGGCAAGCAAGCAGCTCCAGCCGGTCTACGACAAACCCATGATCTACTACCCGCTGGCGACGCTCCTCGGCGCAGGCATTCGCGAAGTGCTGCTCATCTCCACGCCGCAGGACGTCCCCAGATTCGAATCGCTCCTCGGCGACGGTTCACAGTGGGGCATGGACATCTCCTACGCCGTCCAGCCCGAACCTCGCGGCATCGCGCAAGCGTTCTTGATCGGGAGTGACTTCGTGGGGGACCGCTCTGTTGCGCTCATCCTCGGCGACAACATCTTCCACGGAAACATCGGTCTGGCTCGCCTCGTCGAATCGTTCACCACCGGCGCTCACATCTTCGGCTATCCGGTCCGTGACCCGGAGCGGTACGGCGTGGTCGATCTCGACCACGACGGCAACGTCCGGTCGCTCGTCGAGAAGCCGACCGAACCGATCTCGAATCTGGCGGTTCCGGGCCTCTATCTGTACGACGGTCGTGTCGTGGAGATGACGGAGGGCCTGGTTCCTTCAGGACGGGGCGAGCTCGAGATCACCGACCTCAACAAGGCGTACTTGGACCGCGGTGAGCTCGTCGCCACGCGTCTTGCCCGCGGTATCGCGTGGCTCGACAGCGGCACGCACGAAAGCCTCCTCGAAGCGTCGAACTTCATCGCAACCATCGAACATCGCCAGGGCCTGAAGATCGCCTGCCTCGAGGAGATCGCGCTTCGCACCGGTGCGATCACCCCCGCGGAGTTCGCGACACTGGTGTCCGCCATGGCGCCGTCGACGTATCGCGAGTACCTCGAGCGGGTTGCGGCGGAACGCGCATGATCGTCATCACGGGACCAACCGGACAGCTCGGCACCGCCTTCGGCCGGCTGCTCGGAGATCGTGAGGTGCGCATCCTCTCGGAAGATGAGCTCGACTTCCAGAACCTCGACGCGATCCCGCCGGCGCTGGCCGCGATCGGTCCGTCGATCGTCATCAATTGCGCGGCCTACACCGCGGTGGATGCGGCCGAAGAGGACGAGGAGACGGCGAGGATCGTCAATGCGACAGCGGTCGGCGTGCTGGCCAAAGCATCGGCGGACCTTGGGGCTCGGTTTGTCACGTTCTCGACGGACTACGTCTTCGACGGCACGAAGGCCGGCGGATATGTGGAGAGCGACGCCACGCACCCGATGAGCGCATACGGCCGTACCAAGCTCGAAGGGGAGCAGCTCGCCGTGGCGAACCATCCCGAAGCGCTGATCGTGCGAACCTCCTGGCTGCTCTCCGGAACGCACCCCAACTTCGCCTCAACGATGATCAAGCTCATCGGCAAGGGTCCCGTGAAGGTGGTGGACGATCAGCGCGGCCGCCCCACGCTTGCCGATGATCTCGCACGCGTCACGCTCGACGCGATCGACCGCAAGGCAAGCGGCGTCGTGCATCTCGCGAACGAAGGTGTCACAACCTGGTTCGGCTTGGCGCGCGAGATCGCAGCGATCGCCGGCCTCGACCCCGAACGAGTGACGCCGTGCACGACCGCTGAGTTCCCCCGTCCGGCCCCGCGCCCGGCCGATTCGGTGCTGGACTCCGAACGTATCGAAGCGCTCGGTATTGGGCCGATGCCGCCGTATCAGCCGGGTCTCGAGTCTGCCGTGGAGCGCCTGCTCGACTCTCCGTGGGTGTAGGACGTACAGCTCGGGACCCTTCCCGCCACGGCGGGCTTCACCAACCGGAGCCGCGACGCACTACGGTCTCGGAGCGGTGCGGTCCTCGATCAGTTCGTTGATGACCGCAGCACCTGCTTCGGCGGCGTGGCCGAAGTTGAAGATCTCACGCTCCCGAACCGCGTCGATTTGGTCGCGGAACGCGGCGGGATCCTCGAGTAGGTCGCCGACGGCGGCGGCAGCATCGCCCGCGGCGGCGGTCGGGATCACGGAACCGACCTCGGTGCGGATCCGGTCCTCGAACGGCGTGATGGCGATGTCTTCCCACGAATCGTTCATCACCTTCCTCGGCACGTCCACAAACAGAACCGGTCGTCGTGTTCCGAGCGCGTATTCGAATCCAGCACCGGACCAGTCCGATACCATCACGTCGGCTTCATAGAACGAGTCCTCGCTCGTGATCGTCGTCTCGAAGACGACCTTGGGATCATCGGCGAAGCGGCGTTCGAGACCGGCGACGATGTCGCGGCCTTCGGGATAGATCGACTCGAAGAATGCAGGGTGCGGACGCACGACGGTGCGATATCCCGCTCCGGAGATCGAGCCGACAAGATCCGCACCGACGGTGGCAAGTAGGTTCTCGGGGCTCCACGATGGAGCAATCACCACTGTTGTTTCGTCCGGGGAGCGCTTCTCGTAGGTCTCGAAGGTGGCGGCGATCCGGTCGAGCTTGTAGTAGCCGACGTCTCGGAGTTCGTAGTCCTGCTTGCCGATCGCCTCGAACCGGGCCGCCAGCTCGGCCTTCTGATACGGACCGACGCACAGGAAGACGTCGTAGGCGTCGAACGCTCCGAGACGATAGGACGCGTGGGTGCTGTTGAGGGAATGGAACACGTAGACGCACGTCGAGTCCTGCGGTCGCTTGACGTGGAACGAATCGAGGTCGGGCATCGTCGTGACGAAGACCGGGCTGTCGACCGTCGGGAGGAATTTCGGGATCGTCTCCCGCACGCAGAACACCGACATCTTCGGGTTGTGGTCTGCAAACCGCGGGTCGTTCGGGTCGGAGGTCACGTAGACCACCGGCCGGTCGTAGGTGTCCATCAACACGACGAGGTAGCCCTCGAGCTGGTTCCAGGTGTAGTCGTCCTCGGCGTAGACGAGTACCGGTCGCTCCTCGGGGGGCATCGCGTTCATCGCCTGGATCGACTCGTTCTCGCGCATCGTGGCCTTCACCCGTGACAGGAAGCCCATGGTCCCTCCGTCTTGTCCGTTGGCATCCAGATGACACGATAGGGGGCCGCGTCGGCGGTGCTCGGCAACGTTGCGCGGTCGCCTCGCCGCGACCCACGCGAGGCGATGCGCGAACGGCGACCGGTTCAGTCGACCGTGGCGAGCAGCGCTACAACGGATTCCGGCGTCATGCGTCGCGGGTTGTTGCGGAGCCGCTGCTCATTCACCCCGTCGGCGATCAGCGTCCGCGTCTCGGTCGAGGGAACACCGATCGAGTCCAACGCGGGATCGAGCCCAACACGACGCACGAGATCGTCAAACACACGCCGAGCGCCGGCGGCGTCTGGAGCGCCGAGGATCGAGACAACATCGTTCATCACCCGTTGTACGTGGTCGACGCCACGCGGATCGGCACAGTCGTCTTCCGTGGTGTTCGCGTTGTACTCGAGCACGGCGCCGAGGGTCATGGCGACCGCGTGGCCGTGGGGGAGGCCGAAGTGGCTCGTGATGGTGTACGAGAAGGCGTGTGGCGCGGTCGTGAAGGACACGTCGATGGCCCGTCCGGCGAGGTGGGCCGCCCGGCACATTGCAGCTCGCGAGTCGGCATCCGGCCTGTTGACGACTGCGTCGAGGTGGGTGAAGGCCAGTTCGATCGCACGCCGCGCCAGGTCGCGCGACGCGGCGGTCGACCGCACCGACCAGTACGACTCGATCGCCTGGCACAGCGCGTCGAGACCCGAGGCGGCGGTCACGGAAGGGGGCGCCGAGTAGGTGAGTTCCGGGTCGAGGATCACATGGTCGGGTCGCATCGCCGGATCGGCGATCGAGTATTTGCGACCGTCGACGTAGACGACGGCGAAGTGCGTGGCCTCGCTGCCCGTTCCGGCCGTGGTCGGGATTGCGAGCAGCGGCGTCTTCGTCGGACCGGGCATGCGCTCACCGAGGGCGTACGGCAGCGCCGTCGGCGAATGCGGGGCAATCAGCCGGACCGTCTTCGCAAGATCGATCACCGAGCCACCACCGACGGCAATGATGAGATCCGGCGACATCCGGCGATAGGTATCGATGGCCGCGTCGACATCATCGAGTTCTGGATTGGGTGCGACGTCTGCGATCACCTCAACCGGCGTTCCTTCGATTGCGGCATCAATCGCAGCTGCGGCGCCGCTCGCCCGATAGGACGCTCCTCCCGTGAAGAGCAGAATCGAACCCGGATCGATCTGCCGGACGATGCTTCCGGCGGAGCCGACGCTTCCCGCGACGCAGTCGTCGTTCACCGACGGAGCCATTGCATGAGCGCATCCCGGTTCTGCTGCGGGCTGGACTGCGGCCGCCCGAGATCGGATCGCGCGCCCGGCCGGAGCAGGACCTGGAGCAACGACGGCCCGACGGCTTCCCGGAATCGGCCAACGGCTTCGGCGAGGCTTGCCTCGTCGCTCACCGTTTCGGCGAGGCGGTAGCCGGCAGCAAGTGCGAGTTCGGCGAAGTCGGTTCGCTGCGACGGCGTCGGCTGGCCTCCGACCGAGTCGTGGACATGATTGTTGAGCACCACATGCCGGAGGTTGGCGGGTGCATGCTCGCCGATGACCGCCAGGGAACCCATGTGCATGATGACGGCGCCGTCGCCGTCGAGAACCCACACCGGACGTGAGGGGTCGCTCAGCGCCAGGCCCAGAGCGATCTGGGATGCGTGGCCCATGCTGCCGACCATCAGGAAGTCGCGCTCGGTGGATTCTCCGCTGCGAGCGCGATATTCATAGAGCTCACGAGACGTCTTGCCGGTCGTAGCGACGATCGCATCGCGTGGTCCGACCGAGGCGGCTACGGTCGTGACGGCGGTCTCCCGGGTCAGCGTGGGGCCGGGGGCGCCGGGGCGTTGTGATCCCTCGCCCGTGATGGCTCCTTTCGGGACCACGATCGCGACCGGACGGTTCTCGGCGGTGGCTTGTGCCAGCGCCGTGTTCACGACGGCCGCGAACGCGTTCTCGTCGTGCGGTGCGATCAGATACGGAACGCCGATGGCATCGAGCATGGGGAGCGTCGTGGCGCCCTGCTTGAGGTGTTGCGGCTCGTCGTGGTGGCCGGGCTCACCGCGCCACCCGACGATGAGCACCATGGGGATGCCGTAGACCGCCGGATCGGCCAACGAGATGAGAGGATTCATAGCATTGCCGAGCCCGCTGTTTTGGAGGTAGACGGCGCCCGGTGATCCGGTCGCCAGATAGCGGCCGGTCGCGAGGGCGATCGCACCGCCCTCGTTGGCGGCGATCACGTGACGGTCATCGGGTACGTGGTCGGCGACGTAGGCGCACAGCGGCTTGAGCAGCGAATCCGGGACACCGGCCCAGAACGAGATGCCGGCGTCGGTGAATGTCCGAAAGGCGATCTCGGCGCTCGGCACGTCAGGAGCCCCCCGGGATGAGCGTGAGGATCTCCTTGATCGACATCAATCGCCCGGAAGCCTCCAGGGCGCGCTCATTGGCCAGGATGGATTCGGCGGTTGCCACCATCGCCGGGTACGCCGCGCGGAGCAGGTGATTGGCGTAGATCACGACTTGGAAGCCATGTTCCCGCAATTCCGTCTCCGTGACCTGCGGGTACGCGCTGGGGACGGCGACGAGCGGCACCGGGAGGTCCATCGCGGCATACCTCTTCGCGAATTCGAACAGCTCGGTCGGATCTGCGTCCTTGAAGTGGGGCATGACCGCATCCGCGCCCGCTTCGATGTAGCGCACCGCTCGTTCGAGCGCATCATCCACGCCCTTGCCCAGGATCATCGACTCGATCCTTGCGATGACCGTGAAGTCCGAGGTGATCTGTGCCGTCTTCCCCGCATGGATCTTCTCAGCGAACCGTTGCGGATCATCCTGGACTTGGTCGACGTCGGTGCCGAACAGCGAGTTCTTCTTCAAGCCGACCTTGTCTTCGATGATGACCGCAGACACGCCGAGGCGTTCCAGCGTGCGAACGTGGAGAACGAAGTGCTCGACGATCCCCCCGGTATCGCCGTCGAGGATGAGCGGCTTCGTCGTGACTTCGAGGATCGATTCGATCGTGGAGGCGCGTGACGTGATGTCGACGTACTCGATGTCCGGCCGGCCCTTTGCCGTCGAGTCGGTGAGGCTGGAGATCCACATGGCGTCGAATTCGCGGCGTTGGCCGTCGACTTCGACGACCGCGTGCTCAGCGATCAGGCCGGTCAGCCCGTTGTGCGCCTCGATGACCCGCACCGTGGGCCTCGCATCCAGCATTCGGCGGAACCTACGCAGGCGGACCTGGGGTGTTGTCCCGATCTCGCGTTCGGCGAGGTTCAGCTTTGTCGAAGAGATACCTTCGGTGTATTCGGGCTCGACGAGTTCGCCACCCCATTCCGCGAGCGTCTCGATGACGCGGGCGCGTGTCTTCTGCTGCACGCCCTCTCTCCAGTCGGTGCCGTGGACCACGTAGTCCGGACGCAGCAGCCGGAGGTTGGGGACGTAGTCGAGGGTGTCCTGCGGGACCACCTTGGTCACGCCCTCGAGCGCTCCTACCACCGCCTCGCGCTGCTCGTAAGACATGTGCGGGAGGCGCTTGTAGCTCGCAATGGCTGCATCGGTCAGCAAACCGATCGTCACCTCGCCGAGCTCTCGGGCCGAATGCAGGATGTTGATGTGCCCGGGGTGGATGAGATCAGCGCTCATCGCAACGTACACGGTCTTCATGGGATCCTCATCAGCGGTCGGCAATCGCTGCGCCGAGAATAGCGGCGGGCTCGCTTCGGACTCGTGATCCG
Organism: Actinomycetes bacterium; assembly: GCA_024640745.1. Lineage (GTDB taxonomy): Bacteria > Actinomycetota > Acidimicrobiia > Spongiisociales > UBA5794 > JAHEEL01. Next base: position 2,421 of record JAHEEL010000086.1, on the reverse strand, counting down.
AACCGGGCCCGGTACGCTGGTGCGAATGCAGGAGCCGCCGTTGGACGGACGATTGGTATTCGCGCTTCCCGCCGGCGCGGGTGAGCGCACGCTTCGGATGATGCAGGCTGTCCGCGACGTGCTCGTGGAGGGCGGGCGCGGCGACGCCGACGTGCGTGTGCCTTCGGTGGGTCTGCCGAGCCCCGAAGCGCGATCGGGGCTTCCACCATTCGCCGCAACGCCGGGCGCGCTCGTGGAAACCTGGCGCGTCGCCCGCCACCTCGAGTCCATCACCGAGCCAGGCGACACCGTCGTCGTCCCGGATCGCTGGGGATTCGGGGGGATGTTTGCGCTCGAACAGTCCGACCTGCAGGACGGGGAGCGAAGGTACGTCTGGACGATTGCAGGCGACGGGATCGGTCTCGAGGCCAAGGCGATCGCCGGCACTACCGCGGGACTCGACGGCGAGCGGATCTTCGCTCTCGATTGGGAAATCACGCAGTACCGCTTCAGCGATCGAGTCCTGGCCATCTCGGACCGGGCGATGGATCTCGTCGCTCCATTCGTCAACGACGTCGCCGTCGTCCTGGAAGCAGCGGCGGCCCTCGAGGCGCAGGCACCGGCCCGCCCGATGGTTTGGTTGCCCGAATCCGTGTCCCGTCGATCCCAATCCGATCGAGCCCTTCGGGCGATCTCCGGCGTGTTGGCCGATCGACCCGACGCTGAGCTCGTCGCCGGGACGGGTGACGAGGACGACGGCATCTGGTCCGGCACCACCTGGGACGTGGCAGATCCAATCCACCGCTTTCGCACCGACCACATCAGCCGAAGCGACGAGGTACCGGCGGGCCATCCCATCGTCATCCTCGGTGATCCGTTCGCGATTCCTCCGCCACGGGCCGACGCGGCCCGCCGCTCCGGATCGCATGTGCTGGTGGCGGCCGGCAGTGCTGCAGCGGCGATGTGGCCGGATGCCGTCACGTGGCGCACCGAGGACGATCTTGCGGCGGCGCTGGAGTCGATCCTCGACACAACGACACCCCCGATGCGTCGCAGCGTGGCGGTTCCGGTCGGCGAGGTGCACCGAGAACGCGCGAAAGACCCGGATCGCGCTCGAGCGGTTTCGGTGGGTGTGCCGGTCTATCGAAATGTGGCGTACCTCGATGAGTGCATCGAGTCGATCCTCAACCAGACCGAGTCGGTTCACGAGATCCTGCTGCTCGACGATGGCTCGAACTCATCGGACGTCGATCGTGCTCTGGGCGCGTGGGGCGCTCGCGACCCTTCGCGGGTGCGCGTCCTGCGGCAGGCGAACCGGGGAGTCTGCGTTGCTCGGAACCATCTCATCGCCGAGATGACGGGCGATTCCTTCCTCCTCGTCGACCACGACGATGTCCTGGATCCAGACTTCGTTCGCCTCACGGCGGAGGCACTGCGTCAGGACTCGTCGCTGTGGGCGGTGGCAACCTGGACCGAGTTCTTCGGCGACTACGAAGGCGTGGAAGCGAAGCCCCCATTTGACCAGAGAGTCGGGCAGCGGGAGAACACGATCGTCTCAACCGCCGCACTCGTCGACATGCGTGTGCGGGACGAAGGGATTGCGTTCGCTCCCGATCTCGCGTTCATCTTCTGCGAAGACTGGCACTACTGGTCGCAGATCGTCGCCGCCGGAGGACGGATGGGTCTCGTACCGCGTGCGCTCGTTCGTCATCGCGTTCACCAGACCTCGGGCGGCTTCCGGCGTACGGAGCTTGCGGCGCGAATCGGGACCGCCCGGGCGATCGAGCCGCTCCTCGGGCTGTCGCCGAGCTAGCTGACGAAATCGTGCCAGCGCTCGGCGGCACTGGCGTCGGCGAGTTTGATCCAGGCTGCCGCTCGAGTGATCGCTTCTTCCCGGTGTTCGAGCAGCCGCTCGATCGCCGACGCGATCACCAACGGGTTGTCGGGGATTTCCACCGACGCGAGTTCCCAGAGCCGTTCGTCGCTGCGGAACACATCCGAGGTCCGCGACATGAGCGCCGGTACGCCTGCCTGATATGACTCGATGGGTGAGAGCGGGTGGCATTCGGAGAGCGTGACGTACAGGTTCACATCCATCGATGCCTGCAGGGAGATGAACTCCTCCCACGGCAGCTCGCCGTGGTCGACCAGGCGGAGGTGGTCGAGGTAGACGACGTCGGGACGTCGCATCACGTGGGCCGTTGCATCGTCGAGGAGGGCCACCGCACCGAGCTGGGTCACCACGTTCTTGCGCCAGAACGGCTCGGCGAAGATCCCGACGTTGAGCCCTGCGCCCAGGTCCACCGGCTCGAGGGCGGGGAGTTCCGGGGCCCGATTCGGGACGTAGGAGGCGGGGAAGCCGAGAGCGTTGAACGACTCGGCGAGACCCGCTTTGACGAAGCCAACGCGATCGAGTGCACCGGCGGTGACCAACCGGACCAC
>JAHEEL010000085.1:1215-9237 GCA_024640745.1 Actinomycetes bacterium | reverse complement strand
GTTGCGAGTCGGCCTGGGAGCTGCCGCGCTCTGGCTGGCCCCAGCGGCTCGGGCCGTGACCGTCGATCGCAGTGATTGGCCGAGACTCGCCGTGCTCTCGATCGTGTGGGTGGCGATCCCTTTCACGTTGTTTCCGATCGCGCAGCAGTACATCAACTCGGCAATTGCCGGCATGCTGAACGGGGCTATGCCGATCTTCGCGGCCGTCATCGCCGTCGTCCTGCTGCGCCGGCTCCCGCGTGCAACCACGATCGTGGGTCTGGTGATCGGGTTCGCCGGCGTGGTCGCCATCAGTGCTCCGTCCGTCGGGGAGGGCGGCACCGAAGCGCTTGGCGTTGTCCTCGTCGTGCTGGCCACTGCCTGCTACGGGCTCGCGGTGAACATCGCGGCCCCGATCCAACAACGGTACGGATCGATTCCGGTGATGGCTCGGATGCTCGCGCTCGCCACCCTCTGGACGGCTCCCCTCGGCGTGGTCGGAGCGGCCGGAAGCTCGTTCGCGTGGGGCCCGTTCACTGCAATTGCCACCGCCGGTGTGGTGGGTACCGGCATTGCGTTCGTGATCATGGGGAGCCTCGTCGGACGCGTCGGCTCGACGAGAGCCTCGGTGATCACCTACGTCATCCCGGTCGTGGCGCTCGTGCTCGGCGTCGCCTTCCTCGGCGACGAGGTCTCCCCGATCGCCCTGGCCGGCGTGGCCATGGTCATCGCCGGCGCCGCGCTCGCTTCTCGCAGGGATGAAACCTCGGCCGATGCGGAGCTGCTCGAGGGCTGAATCCTCCGTAGGATCTGGAGCGCGCGAACCGAAGGTCGCGCCGGCCGGTGCGCCAGAAGGAACCACGAGGTGATCCATGTCCGAGCCCTACCGATTCGCCAGCTTCGCGAGCTTCTGCGGGGTGCCGAGCGCTCGCATCGCAGATCTTCCAGCGAGCGGCGCCGACGTCGTGATCATCGGTGCCCCGATCGATTGGGGCGCCACCTACCGAAGCGGCGCGCGCTTTGGGCCGAAGGCGATCCGCGAGGCGGATTATCTTGGCGCCGACGCGCATCGGCCACACCTGCCGACCGGAATCGACCCCTTCAGCGTGTTCGCCGTCGTCGATGCAGGCGACGTCGCGGTCGCTCCCGGCTATCTGGAACTCGGGCTCGAGACGCTCGCCGACTCAGTCGCTGAGATCGCCGCAACGGGAGCGATCCCAATCGTCCTCGGCGGCGACCATTCCGTCACGTTCGCAAACGGGACCGGCCTCGCCAGGGTGCATGGTGACGGGTCGTTCGGTCTCGTCCACTTCGATGCTCATGCCGACACTGCGGAGACCAGCGTCGGCCAACTACACGGGCACGGCACTCCCATGCGCCGGCTCATCGAGTCCGGGGCGGTGCCCGGGAGTCGCTTCGTCCAGATCGGACTGCGAGGCTACTGGCCCGATCCCGACGTCGTGGAGTGGATGGCTGGGCAGCGCATGAAGACCTACCTCATGAGCGAGATCACACAGCGAGGCCTCGCCGCCGTGGTCGACAACGCCGTTGCATCATGCTCGGAAGGCGGCACAAAGGGGATATTCATCTCGGTCGACATCGACGTGGTCGACCCCGGTATGGCGCCCGGTACCGGCACTCCTGAACCCGGCGGGCTCACCTCACGCGAGTTGCTCGACACAGTTCGGCGCCTCGCGCGGGAGCTGCCGGTCCTCGGCGCGGATGTCGTGGAGGTGTCTCCGCCCTGCGACGGGCCCGGCCAGATCACCGCGTTCCTCGCCAACCGCGTGGTCCTCGAGATCCTGAACGGTATGGCAGAGCGGAAGCTGGACGCGTAGCCGCCCGCCCCTCCGGTAACCGGTTCGTCACCGAAGGAGCGGGCGGTCTGTATCGAATAGCCCTACTGCTTCGCGAGGATGCAGTATCCGCCGGCAAGCACGATCAGCGCTCCGCCGATCACCATCATCCAGATGATCGGTGTGAAGCTCACCGGTTGAATCGTCTCATAGTTGTCGAGGTTCGTGGCAAAGATCCCAACGAACGCCTCGAATCGAGGCAGTGACTCCGGCATGCTCTGCATCGCCGCTGCCGTTGCCGGGAAGTTCTCCCCCAGGAACGCGTTCAGCTCATCGGGCGACATGCCCATCTGGGCGGCGAGATCCGGAAGCATCTTGGTCTGCATCTCCTCGCCCATGGCGCCGACAACGGCCAGCGACCCCGTGGCACCGTCGATCAATTCCTGGGTGTAGATCTGCTCGAGTTGGTCGTTCAGCTCGTCGGCATCCGCCGCCTTCTGCGGCAGGCTCATCGCGAACGTCGCGATCAGCAGAGCAGCGCCGAGCACAGCGGCGAGGATCCCCCACAACCGACCGGGCATGAACAACATCACACCGGCAGCGATCGCGAGCAATCCCGAGATCGTGATGATCCACGGCACCGTGGTCGCCGGAAGGTCGTCGGTGGGGATTGCATCCGCCGACGCGAACAGCTCCTGCTGGCTTTCGAGGGTGTCGATCAGACCAGAGAACGTCGCCGTGATCTCGGGAAGCGATTGCATCCCCTGTGCGACGGCCGGGTAGTTGCTCTGCACCATCCCGCCGAACTCTTCGGGTGTCATCCCCAGCGCCTGAGCCATGCCCGGCGCTACCGCCGCCTGGAATTCCTGGCCCGCCGCATCGAGAACGGCGATGTCGGCCCGTGCCGAGTCGAGCGATTCCTGAAGAAGCAGCGGCCGGAAGTCGTCGATCATCTCTTCGAATGCCGGGCCGACGGCGAATAGGTTGTTCGCAATCGTCACGACGATGAACACGATCCCAACGAGGATCACTAACCCACCCGAGATCTTCCGCGGGGTGCTGACGCTCCCAAAGCCCCCCGTCGATTGACCTGCGTTCCCTGACGTCATGAACCAACCTCCGATTTCGTGACATTCGGCACGGGGCATCTGTCTCCCCGGTGACGGAACCCTAACGATCTCGAGCGTCGCCCGCCCGCCAGAGCTCGTGTTCCGACCCTCGCTCTAGTCGCCGGCGCCGCCGATGACGCCGGGATCCGTGAGGTTCTGGAGACGCACCTGTCCACGAGCGACTACAACCTCGTCTACTTCACGCGTCACCTCGACCTGCCAGACCTGTTGCACGCGGCCTCGGTGTACAGGGGTACCCGTTGCCCGCAGTGCTCCCCGACGATGGGAGCGGTAGAAGTCGGTGGTGTTGGAGACTCCGACGGCCCCCGCCATGCCGCGCTCCATCGCGCCGAGCGCCGCTCCGATCGACGCTGCCGTTTCAACAAGCGTGCAATAGACACCGCCGTGGACGAGTCCGTAGGGCTGGTGGTGGCGTTCGTCGACCTGGAGGCGCAACACCACGCGATCCGGACTGGATTCGACGTGCTCAACACCCAGCAGACCGTCGAGTCCGGTCAGCGGATCATGACTGATGTCCACGAGTATTTGCCTCCGCGATCCCGATGTGCGCCACACGGTACCGCAGACTCAGGGGACGCGATTGCGGCGGCCGGGCCTTCGCAGAACGCGTCTGGTCGGGCGTCGCGCGCCGGCCAGACGGGCCACCGACGAATGAACGCTTACAGACCGGTGCGTCCCGCAACGGGGATCCAGGTCGGGTCGGTCGGGACGGGTACGAACTGGCCATCCGCGATGCCCTGCGTATTCGTATACCGCAGATACACCGTCGTATCCGACGGACGGAACAGGCCCGGCGTGTACACCGCATTCCCCGTCCAATCCCCCGCTACCAAACGATCGCCCGGATCTCCAAACACGAATTGCGCATCCGCAACCCCCTGCGTATGGCTATTCCGGAAATACACCAGCCCCGTCGACGCGCGATGCAGCCCCGCCGTCTCCACCCCATCACCATCGAAATCGCCCACAAACGGCTGATCCCCCGGATCCCCAAACACATACGACACCTCGGCTGCACCCAAACCGCCGTCGTTCGCGCCCAGCTTGTTGATGACGTAGAACGTCTGATTCGACGGCCGATAGATGCTCACCGTATCGAACCCATCCCCATCGAAATCCCCCGCCACCGGCACATCGCCCGGATCCCCAAAGAAGTACCGGATATCCGCAATGCCCTGCGAGTTGCTGTTCCGCAGATACACATAGCCGTCCGACCGGCGATAGAGCCCCGGCGTCTCCACCCCGTCGCCGTCCCAATCACCCATGAACGGATAGTCGCCCGGATTCCCATAGAAGAACGAGGCCAACGCGATCCCATTCTGGTTCAGCAGGAACCACTCGCCCGAGTCCGTGTCGACGAGTCCGGTCGAATCGACCTCCATCGGCGGCGGCGGATCGGTGATCATCCCCACCATCGTCTCAATCCAGAGGACATGTGCGCCGACCGCCTGGGCCTTGCCGTCGAGGGACGAGATCTCGCAGACGCTCGGGCCATAGGACACGAGGCCGTATACGACGACCGGGCCGCTTGTCGCCTCGGGCGTCGCCCAACCGGCTACCGGACCGCCGGAGTCGCCCGGACAGGCGCTCGCGTCCACGGGCCCGCCGAAGCAGAACACTCCGCCCAGCGTCGCGTCGGCCGGATCGAGTTCGCAGTAGTCCGTATCGACCGAACCGTCCATGCCCGACGTCGTCAGGAAACCCGCAAACTGAAGGTAGCTGCTGGGACCGGAGTCGGCAGCCCACATGCCCCAGCCGGCCGCGGTGACCGGTTGTTGAAGCTCGGGCCATTCGGGTGTGGTGTTCAGGATCGCCGTGGGAAGGGTCGTCACCGGATCGTCGAAGCCGATGACGGCGAGATCGGTATCTCCGAGTTCGCCTTGCCACCCGGGATGGGTGATGAACGTCGTCCCGATGCGCTCGATCGGCGATCCGTAGAGGTACTCCGATCCGAAGAGGAGTCGGTATTCGCCCGGCGATTCGACGCAGTGGGCGGCCGTCAGCACGACCTGCGGGTCGATGAGGATCCCGGTGCAGAGGTAGAAGTCGTCGCGGAAGATGGCGACGATCCACCCAGGATTGTCGGTTGCCGAGCCGCCGAAGATGAGCGGCCCCTGATCTTCGGCATCGCTCGGTGAATCGAACACGTATCCGGCCGCCGGCGAGGACCCCAATAGCGGGTCAGCGGCCAAGGCGGCGGGGTTCGAGAGAGCAACGAGCGCGCCAACCAGCACGAGTGCGATCCCGAGCGCGGCACGCCGCGAGGGCCGTCGAACGGCCACCTTCGTCACCTCAACCTCCCTGCGATGCATGAACCCTACTCAACGCGGAGTACAGCCCAGACGGTCGGTACGTTGCGCCTTGCGGCACGCCCGCAGCTCGAAGCCTCCAACATCTCGAATCGTAGGTGTTGAACCGGTGGCAACAACGCTGGGGCAGCCGGCGGAGGCGTGCTCGAACCGGCGTCGAAGACGACCACGCGCCACAGTTCCCGGCTCGCAGCACTTCGGTCCACTGCGAACGAGCTAGCGGACGCTGCCGATGATCTCGCCGTGGAGCACGGCGAACCATCCGTTGTCGCTCCGGGCCCAGTCGAGCCAGCCCTCCGCAAGGTCGTCGAGCTCGTCCTTGGAAGCCATGCCGTGGGCCAGCGCCGAATCCGCGAACGCCGACTTCCGAATGCGCTCCGACCAAAGGCCTCCCCACCATTCCCGCTGCTTCGGTGTGGCGAAACACCAAACACTCGCGCTTGGTTCGATGTTCGCAAGGTTGGCTCGTATCGCCCACCCGAGAAGGAACCGCCCCGCATCGGGCTGTCCCCCGTTGGCGATCGCTACCGATCGGTACAGCTCGAGCCACCGCTCGAGGCGCCCATCCAAGGGCGCCCACGTCATGGCGGCGTAGTCGGCGTCCCGGACGGCGATGATCCCACCGGGTTTGCAGACGCGCCGCATTTCGACCAGCGCGGCGATGGGATCATCCAAGTGCTGCAGCACCTGGTGAGCGTGAACGACGTCAAAGGTGTCGGCGTCGAAGTCCATCTCGTACACGTCGGCGGTTCGGAACTCGACATTCCGCACGTTCCCCGGGGTATCGCGCCGAGCGCGGTCGACAATGGATTCGGCAACATCGATTCCAACAACCCGACCAGGAGACGTGCGCCGGGCGAGGTCAACGCTGAGGGTGCCCGGACCGCATCCCACGTCCAGCAGGGTCGCTCCCGGAGCAATCCGCGGGGCGAGGTAGGCAGCGGAGTTCTCGACGGTCCGCCATCGATGCGATCGCAGAACACTGTCGTGGTGGCCGTGGGTGTAGCGCGCCATCGTGTTGACGATAGGCGCGGTGTCGGATCGGCGAACGGGAGCCCGTGCCCTGGACGGGTACCGGAAGCCGTTCGAGAATCGTCCGAGCGACCTGCGCTCGGATCTGACCAGAGGGCGCGATGTCAACCGATGAGCGCGTCGGCAACCGCCTCAGCAAAAGCCGGCTCACACTGCAGCCGTTCAAGCTGGCTCGCGGCGTCTTCGACGGTCTCGACTGGGGCGTCGGTGTAACCGTGCCGCAGCTCATCATCGAAGTCCCGGGCGAAATCCTGCGGTCCGAGACCCGCTGCAATGGCCCGAGCAATCGCAGCGCACCACCAGGCCTCGACATCGGCTGGGTTGCCCTCTACAACCGGCGTGGTCGTCGTCGTGGACGCTTCGGCGACCGTCGTGGACGCCTCCCCAACTGTCGTCGTCGCGGACGGCTGGCTCGACGTCGTTGAAACGGTCGTGGCCGGCCTCGGCCCCACCTCCGGCTCCTGGGCCGTCGTCGTCGGCCGGAGCGATGTGGTCGGCAAGTCGGCGGCCGGCTCCAGTTCCGACGAAGCCGAACATGCAGCAACGACCAGCGTCACAGCACCAATCACTCCGATGGTCCTTCTCATCTCCCTCTCCCGAGTCGCTCGACCACACCCGTGACCTTATGCGCACCGAACGTTCACCAGACCCACTCTGGCATCGCCGCGCCGAGGGACGAAGGACCGGAGTCGGGAAATGGCCGGACGGCTCTAGCGCGAGCCGTCACCACGGAGTGCGATGGTTGGCGACAGCGTGAGGAGGCGTCATGATCGCAAAGCAGGTCGTCGGGTGCGCGCTCGTGGTCCTGCTGCTTGCATCCTGCGGCGCGTCCGAGCGCACAACGAGCACAATCGCGACCACACCGTCGGACACGACATCATCCACCGAGGCGGAGACATCGACGTCGGCGCGGTCCGACGCGCTGCCGCTCATCATCGACACCGATGCGTCGCTCGACGATGTCATGGCAATCCTCTACTTGCTGCGCCGTCCAGATGTCGACATCCTGGCAGTGACCGTGAGCGGCACCGGCGTGGCGCGCTGCAGCGCCGGCGTCTCGATCGCCCTTGGGGCGCTCGCCGTGTCCGGCGTTGAGGACGTGCCGGTGGCCTGCGGGCCGGAAGTGCCCATTGAAGGTACGAATGCATTCCCGCCCGGCTGGCGGGACGCGATGGATGCGTTTGCAGCATCGGGGGTGTTGCCGGCGAGCGGCAGCCCGGATGCGGACAACGCTTCGAATGTGATTGCACGCGTCGCCGCTGCTTCGAGCACGCCGCCGGTGGTACTGGCACTCGGACCGCACACGAATATCGCCCGGGCCCTGCGGGATCACCCGGAGCTCGAACAGCAGCTGGGTGGCCTCCACACGATGGGCGGCGCGGTCACAGCAGCCGGCAACACATTCGACAATCCGCGCGCCGAATGGAACCTGTGGATCGATCCGATCGCGGATGCCGAGGTGCTCGACACCGACGTTCCCGTGTCGATCGTGCCACTCGACGCGACCAACTTCGTGCCGCTCACGACGTTCTTCGCCGAGCGGCTCGCCGAGCACTTGACCACTCCCGAGGCACGGGCGGTGCACGAACTGCTCTTGTTCAATCCTGAGGCGCTCGTGAGCGGCCAGTCGTTCTGGGATCAGTTCGCGGCCGTAGCGCTGGTTGAGCCCGGTGTAGCAGGCTGGGAGGCGCTCGACGTCACGGTGCTGCAGGGTGGGGGTCCCGAGAGTGCCGGCACGCTCGCCGCCGGAATGGGACGACCGGCCGACGTCGCAAT
>JAHEEL010000085.1:0-1205 GCA_024640745.1 Actinomycetes bacterium | reverse complement strand
CCGCGGATCGGCAAGCCTTCGAGTCCGAGTTCCTGTCGACGCTCAGCGGAGAGCCGGTGGAAGCTTCAGAATGGGCGACGGATGCCACGGTCACGGCTTCCGACGACGGCTGGCAGTACGACGGTCCGGAAGCGGTGGAGCCCGGAGCGTTTACTGTGGCCGTCGTCAATCACAGCGAGCATACGGTCGCGGCGGTTCACGGCTGGCTGACCGAAGATGCAACGTGGGAAGACCTCGAGGCGTGGACGAGCATCCGGCAGCCGCCGTTCATGGAAGTTGGGAGCTATGCGCTTGCGGATCCACGCATCGAGTCGATCTGGACCGTTGAGTTCTCGGTTCTCGGTCAGAACGTGCTGGTGGGCCTGGATCTCACGGACGAGGTAGCTGTGTGGCGGCACGCCGTCACGGTCGACGGGTGAGGCGGGTCGCTGTCCGGGTCGATCGGAGGCATCGCGCATCTGCCGGAGCGTTGCAGCGTCGCTGACCGATCCAGCAGGGAGGGATGATCGCGCCAATCCAGACGCTCCAGACTCGATGCACCATGCCGCCCACCACCCCGGTCGCGCCTGACGATCGACGCGAGCGTTTCGTTCGTCTCACGGCCGATCCGCCTCCGATCGTCCGCCATTTGCGCCATCGGTCGCCATGTTCAGCCAAGCGGCTTCACGTCGACGACGACCGGGTAGCTCTGGGCCCGAGCCGCCGCTTGCGACATCACCGTGCGTCCGAACGGCACGAGGGCGGCACCGGCGAGCTTCACGTTGGCGATGGCAAACGGAATGCCGATGATCGTGATCGCCAGGAAAAAGGCCGACGCCAGGTGGGCCAGGGCAAGCCAGATCCCGGCCAAGACCACCCACAGGATGTTGCCGACCGTGGTGACGCACCCGCCCTTGCCCGGTATCTCCACCATCACACGGCCGAAGGGCCAGAGCGCGAACCCGGCGAGCTTGAAAGCCTGGATGCCGAACGGGATCGTGATGATCAACACGAACATCACGACTCCGGCGATGACGTAGGCGATCGCCATCGGGAGGCCGCCGAGGACCAGCCATAGGATGTTGCCCAGGGTGCGCATGCGGATTCGGAGGCTACCAGCGCCCGCAACCGGTACCGAACAGCAGGCGCGATCTCAGGAGGGCTCCGACATCACCACGGAGTCGAACAGGCCGAGGTCGCGCCGATCCTGTGTGCTCGTCACGGTG
>JAHEEL010000251.1 GCA_024640745.1 Actinomycetes bacterium | reverse complement strand
GGCGTCAAATGGATCTTCGGTCTCGCCCCACGGGTGAAGCGCCACCGTCGTGTGGACGCGCGGCGCCTCGAGTTCGGGGACGAACAGCACGGCGTCACCCTGTGCGGGCACCACGAGGGCGGTGATCCGCTCGAGCGGAAACGCGCGGTACCCGGTGAGATACGGCAGATCGGACCCGACGGACACCAGGAGGCCGTCGATCCCGCGCCGGACCATCGAGGCCTGCACGGCCGCAATCCGATTCGCGCTCATCGTGCCGCCTGCAGCGAATCGCGTGCGTGATACGACGACCGGACGAGCGGTCCGGCCTCAACGTGAGGAAGACCAATCCGTGCGCCCATCTCGGCGTAGCGATTGAACTCATCCGGGTGCACGTATCGGTCGATCGGGCGATGCCGGACCGTCGGTCGGAGATACTGGCCAATGGTCACGATGTCCACGCCGACGGCCCGGAGATCGACCAATGCGCCGAGCACCTCAGCTTCGGTTTCGCCCATCCCGACGATCAGTCCCGACTTCACCACACCGGCGGGATTCATCCACTTGGCCCGAGCCAGCAGCGCCAGCGACCGTGCGTAGTTGGCCGCAGTTCGGATGTCGCGCTGGAGCCGCAGCACGGTCTCGGTGTTGTGGTTCAGAACGGCGGGCTTGGCATTCATGACCGTCTCGAGCGCATCTCGATCCCCCTTGAAGTCCGGGATCAGCACCTCTAGCTCACACTCGGGCAGCCGCTCACGGATCGCCGCAACGGTGTCGGCAAACACCCCGGCGCCGCCGTCGGGAAGGTCGTCCCGGTTGACCGATGTCAGAACGGCGTGCCGAAGGCCCATGTGCTCGACCGCTGCGGCAGCGCGTCGCGGCTCGTCCTCATCGACGGCACCCGGCCTGCCGGTTGTGACATCGCAGAATGCACAGGCTCTCGTGCAGGTGTCGCCGAGGAGCATCAACGTCGACGTTCCGGCTTCCCAGCACTCGTAGATGTTGGGACACTGCGCCTCCTCACAGACCGTGTTCAATTCCATGCCGCGCATGAGCTTCTTGAGGTCACGGAATCCTTCCGTCGAGAGGTCGGCGCGAACTCGCATCCACTCGGGCTTCTCCGGTTCGCCGGGGAGCACCCCGCGAATGGCGATCGGCGTCTCGTCCTCGCGCCTTCCAGAGAACACGCCCGCCGCGACCATCGCATCGATGTCGTATGGCTGGGAGCGATCACGCCTCGCAAACGCGCCGAGCTGGACCTCGGGTACCCCGCCGAAGGCGACCGCTGCCTGCGGGAGGAGAGCTTCGACCACGGCCTCCATCGGAGGCTGGGCGCCGAGGAGTTCAGCGAGTGAGGTGACGGGACGATCGGCGATTCCGCACGGCACGATGTGATCGAAGTAGGTGAGGTCCGGCGCAACGTTGATCGCGAAGCCGTGCATCGACACGCCGGAGGCGATGCGTACGCCGATCGCCGCGATCTTGCCGCGGTCGGTCCACACCCCGGTGAGGCCGTCCTCGGCCCACGCTCGGACGCCGAGGTCCGCGAGCGTTGCGATCACCATCGCCTCGATGCGACGGATGTGGCCAACCGCATCCCAGCCCCGGGCGAGGGTCGGCACCTCGACGATCGGGTAGCCGACGAGCTGACCTGGCCCGTGATAGGTGATGTCACCGCCCCGATCGGTGAACACGAGGCGAGCGTCGATCGTCTCGAGCAACGAGCGATCGGTGCGCAGGTTTGAACCGTCGCCGTTTCGCCCCACCGTGTAGGTGTGCGGATGTTCCAGGAGCAGGAGGTAGTCGTCGTCGACCCGCCCGGTCGAGCGACCCTCCCACACGGCGCGCTGAAGATCCAGCGCTTCGCCATACGCGACGCGACCCAACCAACGGATCCGCAACCGCTGGTCGAGTCCGGTCACCTCAGTTCCTGGTCCCAATCCCAGGTCTCGAGGTTGGTGCGGATCCGGTCCAGGAAGAGGACGGCGGTGGAGCCGTCAAAGGCCCGGTGGTCCCAGGTCAATCCGAGATAGCCGATATGCCGCACAGCGATCGTGTCGGTCCCGTCCGGAAGCGAGACGACGGCCGGACGCTTTCTAACCGTGTCCGTCGACAGAATCGCGACATTCGGCAGATTGATGATCGGCGCGCTCATGAAGGAGCCGAATGGACCCGGGTTCGTGATGGTGAACGTGCTCCCGGTGATTTCGTCTGGAGTCACCTCGCCGTCCCGCGTCTTGACCGCCATCGTCCGGATGCTCCGAGCGAGCCGCTTGAGGGTCTGTCCGTCGGCGTCTCGCACCGTCGCGACCAAGAGCCCTTTCTCGTTCAGATCGACCGCAATCCCCAGGTTGACCGCCCGATGATCGATTCGCGTGCCTGCATCGAGATCGATCGAGCTGTTGACGACCGGGAACGCCGCAAGCGCGTCCATCGTGGCACGGGCGATGAATGGCAGGTAGGTGAGCGAGAACCCCTCCTCTGCCTTGAATTGCTCGCGGTGAGTGAGCCGCACCTGTTCAACGCGTTCGTAGTCGACTTCGACCGACGTCCACACATGAGCTGCCGTCTGCTTCGCCCGAATCATGTGCTCGGCGATCGTTCGGCGTAGTCGGGGGAGCTCGGTTGTCTCGTCTTCGCCGCCGGTCGTGAGCGTCACGATGGTCGGTGGACTGGCCGCCGGGGTCGCAGCCGGCGC
>JAHEEL010000084.1:1141-9300 GCA_024640745.1 Actinomycetes bacterium | reverse complement strand
GGTACATCAACGCGACCGTGTACGGCCTGGTCGTCGCGAACCTGAGCGTGGTTTATGCGGTTGTGACCGGAACGAGGATCATCGCCGGCGATGAGGAAGCCGGGCGGCTCGACCTGACGCTTGCTCTTCCCATCAGCCGCACCAGCTTCGCGCTTCAGCGGTTTGCGGCGCTGCTGGTCAGCATGCTCGCGATCTCGCTCGGCCTGCTCTTCCTGATGGCAGCAGCGGCGGGGCCCGCCGAGCTGGAGGGGATCTCCATCGCCGACTTCGGTGCAATGCACGTTCACCTCTGGTTCTTCGCAGCCTTCTTCGGTGCCTTGGCCTTCTCGGTCGGGGCTGCCACGGGGAAGAGGGCAGCCGCGATCGGCGTTGCCGTCGGTGTTGCCGTCCTGGGGTTCGCGGCAAACGGGGTCCTTCGTCAGATCGAAGGGCTCGAATGGATCGAGAACTGGTCGCCGTACGACTGGTTGAACGGCGGTCGGCCGCTCGAGAATGGTCTGCTGCTCGACGATCTCCTGATCATGAGCGGCCTTGTTCTGGTTTTCGTGACCATCGGCATCTTCGTCTTCAACCGGCGTGACATCGACGTGTGATCACGCCGGCATCTTGCCTCGGTCGGCATCATCCTGAGTGGCGGTGGCCAGAGGTGCGCCAGCTCGGTGCGCATTCCACCGCCGTTCTCGCCTACGATCCAACGGGGTTCCGGCGACACGGGAGGCAGGCGAGTGGATACCAGTGCATTGCTCATCGAGGCATACCGGCGCGTTCCTGAGTTGGTTCGCGGGGCGTGCGACGGGGTCGACGCCGCCGGTCTGGCCTATCGCCCTGAGTCGGGAGCGAATTCGATTGCCTGGCTGGTCTGGCATCTGGCACGGATTCAGGACGACCACGTCGCTGAGATCGCGGGGACGAATCAAGTGTGGGCTGATCCTGTGTGGGCCGAGCGGACGGGCATCGAGCGCAACGTGTCCGAGACGGGCTTTGGAGACACACCCGATGACGTTGCAGGGATAGCTCCGGCCTCCGCGGATGCGCTCATCGACTACCACTCCGCTGTGACGGAGCGCACCGTCGCGTACTTGTCGAGCATCGATGCGGCGGAACTCGACCGCATCGTCGACCGCTCCTACGACCCGCCGGTATCGGTTGGGGTTCGGCTCGTGAGTGTGCTCAGCGACAATCTGCAGCACGCCGGCCAAGCTCGCTATCTGCGAGGGATCCTCGAGCGCCTGCCGTAGGGGCCGGTGCGGTTCGCATTCGCCGGGGCCGGCCCGGCGATCGATCGGCTACGCCCGGCGGCCGTCGATCCGGGCTCCGTTCGGATCATCGACGGCCGGGTCGTCCCACGTCGGGTCGGCCTGGCGTGCGACTGCGACGATCCGACACAACTCCGGGTAGTGGGCTCCCTTCCAGTAGATCTTGTCGCATGCGGCGCACCGTGCGAATTCGTCGACGGTGCGACGGGTTTGGGCTGGCAGATGGCCCGCGATCTCATCCTTGGCAACCGGCGACAGCACGCCGTTGCAGACCATACACCGCATGAACGGAGCGATCCGTCGACCGAGACGGAGGCGGCGGACGACCTCGATGACCTGTTCGCGCGGATCGGTGGCTCGCACGAAGCAGCCGTGAATGAGCGAGCCGTGCTTGAGCAAGCCGACGTCCCTGGTGAGGAGAGTGCGCTCATCGCGAGTCGAGATCCGCACCAGCCGGTGATCCGACCAGGTCGGGTCATACCTCGTGTCGAACCCCAGGAGCCGAAGGAACCGGGCGAGCCTGCCGAGGTGGCAGTCGGCCACGAACCGCGTCACCTTCGGTTGCTCCGGTCGGACCTTGGTGGTCGGCGTGACGTCGAGCGATGCAAAGGCGGGGAAGACGCCGATCCGGTCTCCGGGTTCGACGCGATAGTCGAAGGCAACGGATCGACCGTTGGCGATGATCAGATCGATCTCCGTGTGGGGCACCCCACACGCTTCGATCATGTCTTTGACGCTTCCCGGAACGTCGAACGAGCGGACGACCGTTCCCGACCCCAGCCTGACGGGGAGGAAGTCTCTCAGCTGCGCATAGAACCGGATGGTGGCGTGGTGGGTGATTGGTCACCCCTCCCGGTTGCGGGGTGGCACGAACGAACCACGCCGATGGGTGGCGCCGACTCGGCGGTCGATGAACGCCACCGCCGCGCGATGCACGCCTAGAGCGAAGCGCTCCCTTCGTGCTTGAACGACAGCTTGACCTTGGCGCGGTACGCGGCGACCGATCCGTCATCGGCGATCTGTAGATCGAGGTCCGTCACCTCCGCGACCCGAAGGTCCCTGAGCGAGCTGCCCGCCGTCGCCACCGCAGTCGTTGCGGCGTCTTCCCATGATGTCTCGCTCGTTCCGACGAGTTCGACGATCTTGTACACGGATCCCATGACACCTCCATGCTTGGTCCCTCGTTCGAGCATACGCGCGGCGTTCGAGGAATGCCGGGGAGTTGGGTGCAAGTCGCAGACGATCTGGTGGTCGCCGCATCGAATGACCACTCGACGGGCCGGTGGTCTCGGGCCCGACCGATCATGGGCGCACGGTGAATCCGCGCACGGCTGGGTCGGCCGCGACGGGGCGCACGTCGACGCGCTCGACGCGGGCAGCGCGCGGGCCCTGCTCCAGGAACGTGACGAAGCGCTCCAGCACGTCCGCATCACCCTGCGCGCGCGCCTCGACCGAGCCATCTACCGCATTGCGCACCCAACCGACCAGTCCGAGCTCGTGCGCCACCCTGAGCACCGAGTAGCGGTAGCCGACGCCTTGAACCCGGCCGGTGATGGTTGCCGCGATCGCCTTCTCGTCAGCCATGTCGGCATGGTCGCAGATTCCCCGACCCCGGGGAAGCTCACATCGGCGGGGACTCCGGGCGCCGCTGCACCCTCGTCGGGCGCTTGCGTTTCAGGCGAAATCGTCGAACCGGGTGGCCAGGGCGAGGTCTTTCGAGGTCAGCGCCCCTGCGGAGTGCGTGGAGAGGACGATCGTCACTCGATTCCAGCGAATGTCGATGTCGGGGTGATGGTCGGCGACTTCGGACGCTGCGCCCACCCGAACCACGAATCCGAGTGCTTCGTTGAAATCTGCGAAGGTGAATTCCCTCCGTATCGACACCCCGTCGAGTTCCCACGCAGGACGGTCGGCGAGGAACTGCTCGATCTGTTCGACGGTGAGATCGGTTGACATTCGGTAACCGTAGCGCACGGTGGTGGATCCCGCCCCATGGATCCCCGGGATCTCGGCGGTCTACGGTGCCAACGGCTTCTTGTCCGAGCACGGCCCTCTGAGCGTTCCGGGGGGTCGCCGTCCTTCAGCGGTGACGGCGATCTTTCCCCGGACCCGATCGGTCCCGAAGTGTGGGAAAGCGTTGCGCACCTCGGCCAGCGGGAAGCTCCGCGCGATCACCGGCACAGCCGCTCCGTTCTCGACGTACCCGGCGAACTCGAGGCAGCTTCCAGCGGTCCCGCGCCCGCACCCGACGCCGTAGCCCCGCGTCTTCGGCTCCGCCGTCCCTCGGCACCCCGAGGACGTCTCGGTGCCCGTCTGAGGGCTACTCGCTGAGGAGGACCGGAAGGTCGTGCGCTTCGACCCGTGGGGAATGCCCGGTGAAGCGTTCGACCTGCACGAGACACGTCTGGGCGGTCGGCCCCTGCGCCAGCAGCGAAGTGCCGGCATCGCGCGTCAGGACGTTCGGATTGCCCGCCCGGTCGAGCCCGCCGGGTTCCACCGGATCCCACCAGGCGCCGGTTGGCAACTGGACGACCCGCTCGATGAGATCGTCTCGGATCGCGACGCTCGCCAAGGTTGCGCCCCGGTCGTTGAACACCCGGACGAGGTCTCCCTGTTCGAGGCCTCGTTCTGCGGCGTCCTCGGGGTTCATGCCGATCTGCTCGCGCCCGTCGACCTTTGCAGCAAGGCTGGTTTCGCCGTGGTCCCATTGCGAATGCAGTCGCGTTCTCGGCTGGTTTGAGATCATGTGCAGCGGGTAGTGGTTGGCGTTGCCGAGCCATTCGGCCGGCTCCAGCCACGCCGGATGCGGTGGACAGTCGACATAGCCGAAGTCTTCGATGGTCTGCGAATAGAGTTCGATCCGGCCGGACGGGGTCGAGAGTGGGAACGCGGTGGCGTCCTGCGCGAACGCCGCGAGTCGCGAGACAGCGGGCGGGCACCACGCCTCGGGGATCTGGAAATAGCCGTTGTGCTGCAGCTCGTCGAGCGTCGGGTACTCCGGGTGGTATGAGCGGAAGCGGTCGTAGAGGTGCTCGATCCATTCGTCGGCGGTGCGACCCTCGGTGAACCGATCGTCGGCCCCGAGACGGAGTGCCAGGTCGCTGAAGATGTCGTAGTCGTTCCTTGCGTCGCCGACCGGCTCGATGGCCTGGGCCATCCAGAAGATGAAGTCGTCCGTGGTGCTGCCGCCCACGTCGCTCCGTTCGAGTGTCGTCGTCGCCGGCAGAACGACGTCCGCTGATCGGGCGAGCGCATTCCAAAACGGTTCGTGGACGACGACGGTGTCGGGACGCTGCCACGCCACCGCCAGTCGGTTGAGGTCCTGGTGGTGGTGGAAGGGGTTCCCTCCCGCCCAGTAGACGAGATGCGTCTCGGGGTAGGTGAGGCGGCGTCCGTTGTAGTCGAACTCCTCACCGCCGCGGAGGAGCAGGTCCGAAATCCTGGCGACGGGGATGAAGTCGGCCACGGCGTTGGTGCCCTGGGGGAGTCGCGGCAGCTCGTGGTAGCCGACGCCCTGGCCCACGCGCCCGACGGCTCCGTAGCCGAACCCAAGGCCGCCACCCGGCAACCCGATCTGGCCGAGCATGGCCGCCAGCGCACTGGCCGCCCAGTAGGGCTGCTCGCCGTGGTCCGACCGCTGCACCGACCAGCTGACGGTGAGCAGCGTGCGGGCCCCGGCCATCTCGAAGGCGAGCGATCGGATTCGGTCCGCCGCAACGCCCGAGATGTCCGACGCCCACTCCGCCGTCTTCGGGATCCCATCCATGTCACCGAGTAGGTAGGCGCGGAACCGTTCCCACCCGAAGCACCTCGAGGCGAGGAATTTCTCATCGTGCTCTCCGGCAACGAGGAGGCTGTGAGCGAGGCCGAGCATCACGGCAGCGTCCGTGTTCGGTCGCGTGGGCAGCCATTCAGCGTCCACGGCATCGATCAGGTCCTCGCGAAGTGGCGAGAGGTTGACGAAGCGCACCCCCCGGTCGCGGCAGGTCTCGAGACGATCGGCCAGGAGATGTCGGCCCTGGCCGCCATAGCTGACCTGGCTGTTCTTGATCGGCATGCCACCGAAGCTGACCACCAGGTCGGTGTGCTCGGCGATCTCCGGAAACTGGGGTTGCTCGTCGACAAAGTCGTCAAACGAGAAACCGAAGACATGAGGCGTAATGACGTGGCCGGCGGCGATCGAGTAGTCGTCGACCGAATCGGTGTAGCCGCCGATGGAGTTCAGGAATCGATGGACCTGTCCGAGCGCGTGGTGAAACCGGCCGGCACTCGCCCAGCCATAGCTGCCACCGAAGATCGCCTGGTTCCCGAACTCGGTGCGTACCCGATCGATCTCGGCCGCCACCAGGTCGAGGGCAACGTCCCAGCCGACCTCGACGAACGGCTCGTAGCCGCGGCGCTCGTTGTTGGCCCCCGGGCCGTGGCGGTACCAGCTCTCGCGCACGGCGGGACGCATGACGCGACTCCGGCGGACCGCCTTGAGGGATTGCCCGATCGGCGACGGATCCGGATCCTTCGCGAACGGGTGGACCGCGGTGATGTCGTGATCATCGGTCTCGACCTCGTAGGCTCCCCAATTCGTCAAGGTGAGTCGGCGCGTTGTCATCGTGCTCCCCGGATCGTGCGCTTTCCAAACTAGGGGTTGTTGCGAGCCGAGGCGGGGGCTTTCTCCCCGCGTTCAATGCTCGTGGTCGTGATGGTCGTGTGGGTCCGAACCGGACCCGTCAGGACCCACTCAACAACCGGGTTCTCCGTGGTTGCCGCAGCACGAGGTGCCGTTCTTGATCTTGATCGCGTTGTTCTTCGCCACCAGGCGGAGCTTCTCGAGCAGCGGCAGGTCGCTGTCCCTGAAGTTTCCGAAGTAGTCGCGCGGGTTCGGAGTGGACATGGCCTGACCGTACCATGCCGGGCGCCGTCAGAGATTTCACGCGCCCTCGGAGAGGTAGCGTCGGTCGACGTCGAGGCCGACGGGTTCGACAGCGGCGACTTGCGCTTCGAGTTCATCAGTGGCTGGGCGCGTTGTGAGAGAACGGCGCTCCGAGCAGAAGGACCGCTGGTAGTTTGGCCAGCGGGAGGCAGGCATCGATGTCAGCGACAACAGACTCCAGCGCGCTACTCGACCGCTACGTCCCTCGCATTGCCACCGGCTGGGACGTAGACGCTCCGGGTAGGCGGTGGCAGGAGCTCGACGCGACGCTGTGTTTCGTCGACATCTCCGGATTCACCAACCTGTCTGAGAAGCTCTCACGCCGCGGACGCATCGGAGCAGAGGAGCTCACGTCGGTCCTGAACTACGTGTTCGGCAGGATGCTGGAGCTCGCCTACCTCCAAGGCGGCAGCTTGCTCAAGTTCGGCGGCGATGCATTGCTCCTCATGTACACCGGATACGACCACGCTTCCCGAGCTGCAAGCGCCGCGGTCGAGATGCGTTCCGCTCTGAGAGCAGCTGCGGAGTACCAGACGAGTGTGGGTCGCCTCCGGCTCCGCATGTCGGTGGGAATCCATAGTGGCCCGATCCACCTCTTCAGGGTCGGATCGCTCCACCAGGAGCTCGTAGTCGCCGGCCATGGCGGTACCACGACGACGGTGATGGAGAAATCGGCGGGTCCAGGCGAGATCCTGGTCAGCGACGGGACGCGACGGCGCCTCGCAGATGACGCGATCGGTCGTGCGAAGGGGCCCGGATGGCTGCTGCGATGGAGAACGGCTCATTGCATCGCTCCGGGACCGACCGTTCGCGATCCACGCGACCCGGACGCGCTCGGGCCCTGGATACCGACGGGTCTTCGGGACTACCTCAGGGCGGGTGAGGCCGAGCCGGAGCACAGAATCGTGACCGTGGGTTTTGTGCGCTTCTGCGGTGTCGACGAGATGATTGCGCGCGAAGGACCCGAGCACGCTGCGGATGCGATCGACAGCGCCATGGTGCTCATTCAGTCGGCGGCTGATGACGAGGGAGTGACGTTCCTCGGATCCGACATCAACGAGGATGGCGCGAAGGTGATCCTGGTCGCCGGTGCCCCCGTCGCGCGCGAGGGCGACGAGGGCCGCATACTCCGGGCGGTTCGCAGGGTCGCCGATGCCGCGACGGTGCTCGACCTGCACGTCGGCATCAACCGGGGCCATGTGTTCACCGGAGAGGTTGGCACGGAATTCCGTTCGACGTACACGGTGATGGGCGACACCGTGAACCTCGCGGCACGTTTGATGGCGGCGGCTCCCGCCGGGTCGATCTACGCCACGCCCGGCGTTCTCGATCACTCGGGGACGTTGTTTGCTGCCACCGGACTCGAACCACTTCGTGTGAAGGGAAAGGACGAACCGGTCAAGGCATATGCCGTGGGCGATGAGCTGGGTGATCGCTCCACCGATGAACGCGACGAGCTCCCGTTTGTCGGTCGAGAGTCTGAGCTCGGAACCTTGCAGGCGGTGATCGCGGCGGCCATCGACGAAGCCGGGTCCGTCGTCACGCTGACGGGAGAGGCCGGGTTCGGCAAGAGTCGCCTGGTGCGCGAGGCGCTGGGTGCCGTCCCGGACCTTCCTGTGATCACCATCCGCGCAGAGCCCTATGGATCGACCACGCCGTATCGGCCGTGGCGCGACCCGATCCGGGCCCTGCTCGGGATCGAGCGTGCGGCGAACGACCAGATGGCGGAGGATCTGGGGTCGGCGATCGCTGCCGTTGCACCGGATCTTCTTCCGCTGCTCCCGCTCATTGCCCGCGTTGCGCACATTGACATCCCCGACACCCCTGAAGTTGCGGCGATCGAACCGAGATTCAGGCAGGCTCGGCTCACTTCGGCCGTTGTTTCGCTCCTCGATCGACTGGCTCCCCACTCCATGGTCCTCGACGTGGAAGACGCCCAGTGGATGGATGAGGCGTCGGCGAGTCTCCTGAGCCGT
>JAHEEL010000084.1:0-1131 GCA_024640745.1 Actinomycetes bacterium | reverse complement strand
GAAACCGGCGGGTTTGTTCCGGATACGACGGCGGTGATCGAGGTGGGGGAGTTGCCGCCCGAGCAGGCGGAGCGCCTGATCACCACGGCAACCCAGGCAACGCCCCTTCATCCGCACGAGGTGAAGGCAATCTCCGCTCGCACCGGCGGCAACCCGCTCTTCATCGGCGAGATGCTGAGGATCGTGCGGGAGACGGGTAGCACGGACGAACTACCCGATTCGATCGGGACATTGGTGAGCACGACCATCGATGCACTCCCGCCCCTTGCGCGTCGGGTCTTGAGATACACCTCGGTGCTCGGGCGGAGTTTCCGGATCTCAACCGCTCGTGAGGTGCTTGCCGACGACGCCTTGCGTCTCGACGCCGCAACCCGCGTTTTGCTGCGCGACTTCCTCGAGGAGAGCGGGACCGGCGTGCTCAGATTCCGGACGGCGATGGTTCGCGACGTCGCCTACGACGGCCTGTCCTACCGGCGTCGGGAGCAGCTTCATCGGAGAGCGGCACGCGCGATCGCAGCCACGACTGAAGGGCGGCCTGAGGAGGCTGCGGATCAGTTGGCTATGCACTACTCCCTCGGCAACGACCACGAGAACACGTGGCACTACGCCCGTATCGCCGCGGACCGTGCGATGCACGCCTACGCCAACGCCGAGGCCGCCTCCCAACTCGAGCGGGCAATCGTGGCGGCGCGCCGCCTCCCCGGCGTGACCGATCAGGATCGATCAGCAGTCTGGGCACTCCTCGGCGACGTGCGAGAGAGCGTCGGCCTCTTCGACAGCGCCCTCGAGGCGTACCGGCGCAGCTATCGCCTGGCCGACGACGATCCGTTGGCGCGTGCCGACCTACTTCTCCGGCGCGCGTCGGTACGCGAACGTGCCGGCGCGTACTCGATGGCACTGCGAGAAGCGACCAAGGCGAGAAAGCTCGTCGCGATCTCGGATGACCCGCGGGCCGTGTCCCGTGTGGACGCCAACGCTGCGGCATTCCAGGCCGTGGTACGGCTCCGTCAAGGGAGAATCGGAGACGCGCTCGTTCGTGCTCGGGAGGCAATCGAGGAGGCGGAACTCGGAGATGAGAAGGCTGCGGTTGCTCGTGCGTATGGAGTGATTGCCGGGGCGCACATGATGAGA
>JAHEEL010000250.1 GCA_024640745.1 Actinomycetes bacterium | reverse complement strand
GGCAAGGAGCACCACCAGCATCGGGGCCGCGATCAGCGTCAAGAGGCCGATCAGCAACGTCTTGACGGGATGCCGCTCAACAGCCTCCACCGAGGCGGCGCCCGTGCCGCGGAAGAGCCATAGCAAGATGATGCCGCACACGATGAACGCCAGGAATCCGACCAGGTTCGCGATCAGAAGGATCACGCCGAAGATGAAGTTGGACTGGGCGGGCAGTTGCACGACCTGGCCGTCGACGGAACCCGAAGCTACGTCCGCGGCCGTCGTCGATCGATAGAGCACGTCGCCCGACACCGACGCACCTTCCTCGATGACGAGGCGCTGCACCGACACGTCGAGGTCGCGGCCCACCGAACCGGCGACCGACGCATTGAGCAAGCGCCCACGGACATCGCGGCCCACCGAACCGTCGATCGTCACGGTCCCTCCGAACACGATGACATCGCGACCGACGCTTCCCGATGACCCGACGGTTGCCCCCAGCCCGGTCACAAACAGGTCCCCGCGAATCTCACCATCGACCTGCACCTGCGGGGTCACGGTCCGCACCGATCCTTCGACGACGCCACCCGGCTCGATCTCCACCGTCCCCGACGTCAACGCGAGGACGTCCCCGGCGACGGTGCCGGAAACCGACAGACTGCCGGTGGTGATCACGAGATCCCCATCGATGCGGCCCTCGACGCGTCCGGACGTCGACGCAACGTAGACATCTTCGGCAATGGGCTCGTCTTCGGGCACGATGAAGAGGTCCGTGGTGACCACCGAAGGTGCGACGGCGGCCATGAACGGAGCAAGGCCGACGACGAGGGCAATGCCGGTGAGCGCTCGGTAGAAGGTCCGTGCGGACCCGGCGTCAGAGGGGAAGCGCGTCACGGACGAGATCGAGGAGCGGCCACGGATCGACACCGAACGCAATCGTGGCCACAACGACGACGGCAACGACGCTGCGGAGCACCGTGGACACCTCGAGGTCGGGGGCGTCATCCTGCGGCGCGCCGAAGAACATCTTTGCCGCAACCCGGAAGTAGACATAGAGGCCGACCACCGTGGTCAACAACGCAAGGATCGTGAGCCAGAGGTATCCGGAATCGGCCGCCACCGTGAACACCGAGACCTTTGCCACGAAGCCCGCGGTGAACGGGATGCCACCCATCGCCAGCAAGACCACCAGCATCGACCACGCCAGTTCCGGCGAGCGTTTCGACAGCCCGGCCCAATCATCGAGAGCCGATTCTCCGGTGGAGTTCCGCGACACCGCGGAGGCGATGGCGAACGCTCCGACGAGCGTGAGCGCGTACATCGACACGTAGAACCACATCGCGCCGACCCCGGCCGCGCCCCCCACGAACGCCATCATGATGTAGCCGGCGTGTGCCACCCCCGAGTAGGCGAGGAGTCGTTTGACGTCGGTCTGCACCGCGGCCAATGCCGTACCGATGACCATCGAAAGGCCGGCGATGATCGAAAGGATCGGAGCCCACTCGTCGATCTGCGACGGCAGTGCCCCGATCAGAATGCGTCCGAGGGCGGCGAATCCGGCAATCTTGACGCCCGCGGCCATCAGGCCGACCGCACCCGTGGGCGCCCCCTGATACACGTCGGGCGCCCATTGGTGGAACGGGGCCGCAGAGACCTTGAACGCGAGGCCGACGATCACCAGTCCGATACCGAGCAGCAACAGCCCGGGTTCCGAAACGATGGAAGCCGACAGGAACGCCTTCATCCCGCCCGCTCCGTAGAACGAGGTCGAGCCGGTGGCAGCGAACAGCAACGCAGCGCCGTAGACGAAGATCGCCGAGGCCAAGGACCCGAGCAGGAAGTACTTCACCGCAGCCTCGTCGGATTGCTCGCGCTGGCGGGTGAATCCGGCAACGACATAGAAGGCGATCGATGCCGTTTCGAGGCCGAGGAACAGGATGATCATGTTCGCGGAGATCGTCATCATGTGAAGCCCGATCACAGCAAGCAGAATCAGCGCGACCAGCTCTACGCCGCGGGCCTTGACCCGCTGGACGAGCCCCCAGGCCGCACCAAGACCGAGCAGGCCCACCGTGAAGATCGCAAACCCGGCGAACGCCGAGTAGTGATCCATCACAACCATCGGGTTGCGCAAGATCGGGACGCTGCGAGCGCTGAAGAACAGGAGGTCGCTGCCTTCTGCGATGAGTTCGTCGACCTCGCGCCATTGGATCACGGACAGCACCATCGCGGCCACGAAGGAGAGCGCTGCGACGAACCCCCACTCGCGCCGCGGGCGCTCGAGCATGACGCCCAGGATGATCACGATGAGCACGCCGGCAAGGAGTGCGACTTCGGGTGCAACAGCGAGGAGGGACGCGTTGTTCACTCGGAGTCCCCTTCGGTGCCGTGTTCAGCCTCGCCGGTCTCGTTCTCGGCCGGACCGCTCTCCACGTCTCCTGGTTCGACGACCTCGTCTACCCGACCGAACTCGGGAACGTCGTAGCCGCTCTGCGCCTCCACCCGATCCAGGATGAGCTCGACGGAGGGCTCGATGCGGTCGAGCACCGGCTGCGGGTAGATCCCGATGCCGATGACGATGACGATCAGCGGCACGAGGATCGCGAGTTCGCGGAACCCGAGGTCCGACAGGCCCTCGTTCTTGGGATTCGTGAGCGGGCCGGTGAACACGCGCTCATACGCCCACAGCATGTAGACGGCCGCAAGGATGACGC
>JAHEEL010000249.1 GCA_024640745.1 Actinomycetes bacterium | reverse complement strand
CTACCCACCCGATGCTGCCTCCCCCTGCCCCGACGCTGTGGATCGCGACCGACGGCATACGGCACGCGTAGCCATCCACCGACCTTTCGTAGGCGATTTCCGGACGCCCTCCTTCGATACGCGACACGTCGGTGGACGTGCCGCCCATGTCGAACGCGATAACGCGATCCCGGCCGAGCACCGTGCCGACCGACGCGGCCGCCATTGCCCCGCCGGCCGGGCCAGAAAGCAGGATCGACGCGGGGAGATGGGAGGCGTCGGAAGCATCGATCAAGCCCCCAGACGAACGCATCACCGAGACAGCGTCTGCGAGCCCCGCGGATCGCACCCCGGCTTCGAGCCGGGCGAGGTAGTCGGCGACCACGGGCGTGAGGTACGCGTTGAGCACCGTTGTAGATGTCCGCTCGAACTCTCGGAACTCGGCGACGATCTCGCTCGAGACCGACACCGCCGTGCCTGGGGACGCTTCGTTGATCGCAGCTCGAAGCAAGCGTTCCCCAGACGGGTCGCGGTACGAGCCCAGCAGGCTGATCGCGACGGACTCGTAGTCCCCCGGATCGACGCTCAGAAGATCGGAGACGCGGTCCGTCCGTTCGACCAGAGGTTCGGGTCGCTCCACACTCGGGTCGTAGAGGCTCGGGCGATCCTGCCGGCCGATCTCGATGACGTCTTCGAAGCCCGGCGATGTCACGAGGAGCGTGCGGGCCCCGGTGCGTTCGAGGAGGGCATTCGTCGCCGCGGTCGTCCCGTGAAGGAAGAAGTCGACCGTGTCGGCGAGTTCGGACGCGCCGTCGAGGACCGCCTCGCTCTGGTCGGGGGTCGTTGGGAGCTTTGCCGTTTGAATCCGCTCGCCGTCCCACGCGAAGAGATCGGTGAAGGTCCCGCCGACATCGACACCGAGGATCATCGGCACGGCCACGACGAACACTCGGCCGGATCGACACCAGACTTCCCGTGCGAACCCAGGGTTCGTTTGCCCTGGACGAACAATGACTGGTAGATCGTCTCGTGTGGCACCCGCGTCTCCTCGTTGCCAGGATATGCGTCCATCAGCCGGCGAGGGATTCGCAACCCCGACGTCAGGCCGCACCGACACCACATTCGCATTGGTGGCTTCGTCAAAACGAACACCCTCGACAACGGTGCGTGTCAACCCACGCGCACTCTCAGAGACCAACCCGAGACTTCTCAACGCCCAGTGATGGTGGCAACATACCGATATGACTTCAGTGCTTGCCTACGTG
Source organism: Actinomycetes bacterium (assembly GCA_024640745.1). GTDB lineage: Bacteria > Actinomycetota > Acidimicrobiia > Spongiisociales > UBA5794 > JAHEEL01. Next base: position 1,455 of record JAHEEL010000249.1, on the reverse strand, counting down.
GCGGCAGCGCTCATCGCGCTTTGGGGCGTGGCACATGCCATCCCGACGCGGCAGGTGATCGCCGGATTCGCCCCGATCGAGTCCGACAACCGGCGGATCGTGACACAGGAGTGGCTCGCAGAAGCCTTCACCATGTGGGGCCTCGCCGCAATCGTGGTGGCGGCAACGATGGCTGGGAGCGGAACCTCCGTAGCGGCGTGGGTCTATCGCGCCGGGGCAGGCCTGCTCGTCGGTTTGGCAGTTCTCACCGCAGCAACCGGCGCTCGGACTCAGGTTATCTGGTTCAAGATCTGCCCAGTGCTCTTGACGATTTCCGCAGCATTGCTGATCACCGCCAGCTTCCTCTAGAAGAAGGCCCCTTCTCCGATGATGTCGTCTGAGCAGTTGCATCCTCACCCGCCCATGGTGCCTGTTCCGCTCAGTTGAGTCAGTCCCAGTCGAGTCTGAATTCGCCTACGACGCGGAACCGGGATGGGCTTGTGTCCGTCCAGGTGAAGTGGGAATCGGCGACGACCTGCATCAACGAATGCCGGAAGCAGAACACGAGGTTCGGCGTACGGAACAGGCCCGGCGTCTCGACACCATCGACGATCCCCCAAATCCCCCGCCACAAACCGGTCACCCGGCTCCCCGGAGTAGAACTGCCCATCCGCGATCCCCTTCGACAACGTGGTGCGGCAATGGGCGAACCCCGACGATTCGCGACGCAGCCCGATCTGATCGACCCCATCGCCGTCCCAATCCCCCACCACCGGCTCTTCACCGGCTGCTCGAAAGCGTCCGCAAAGCCAGGCGAGCCTTGCGTCAGTCGTCCCGGCCTGTTGACGGAAGCGACGGGCTGCTACCAATTCCAGTCGAAGAGGACGGTGCCGAGGATCACAGTGCGATACCGGTGCCTGCAACGCTCATCGCAGTCGCAAATCGAGCCCCGTGCCTCGTCAACTGTTAGCGGGCGTGGAACTCGGCGTCGTCCGCCAAAGCGCCGCGGCGTAGCTTCTCAACGGCCCTGATGGTCAGGAGTCGGTCTGAGCCGGTCAACGTGTCCCAGTCCTCCTTCCTCTTGGTCTTGAGCCACTCGATGAACCGATCATTCTCGACCCCGCGCCGCATCTCCAGAACGAAGGCGAAGATGGTCGACACCGCGACGACGATCACCAGGAACATGACCTGGACACTGGCATTCATCCATTCTGGATCGGCAGACCCTCGAGCAGCCTGAACACCGCTCAACCAGCGGTCTGCTCAGCCTTCCAAGATGCGGGACGTCTCCGATCCGGAACGCTACCGACTCGGCAATCGAGCCTCGAGATCCAAGAGCTCCAACGAAACGAATCGCCGTCACTTGGTTCACTCCCGGTAGCCGGCCGCTCAATCGAGGCGGCGCGACGATCTCACTCGACCCGTGGGGCCGCGTCAGACCGACGCCAGGCTGGCGAACGCCTCATCCGCCATCGT